>CANJJY010000050.1 GCA_947474445.1 Oligoflexaceae bacterium | reverse complement strand
GTCTGTGGGCAGTTGGGCCCCAAACCTCTTTAGCGGCTCCCAGCCTTAAGGAGGTTTTATGGGTAAAAAATTGTATGTCGGTAATCTTCCGTACTCTGCAACCGATCAAGTCCTGTTCGACACGTTTTCTCAGTGTGGAACTGTAGAATCCGCTAAAATCATCATCGACCGTGAAACTGGCCGCAGCAAAGGCTTCGGTTTCGTTGAAATGTCGACTGACGAAGAAGCGACAGACGCGATCGAAAAGTTCAACGGAGCAGACTACGATGGTCGCGCTATCACCGTTAACGAAGCGCGCCCTCAAGCTCCTCGTGAGAACCGTGGCGGCGGAGGCGGCGGCGGAGGCGGCGGTTATGGCCAAGGCAACCGTGATCGCGGTGGAAGCCGTGGCGGTGGTTTCGGCGGCGGCGGTCGCAGCCGTTACTAGTTCCCCTCTCGACCCATCTCAATCCGCGCTTCTGAAGAATCAATCTCCAGAAGATGCGGATTAATAGATTTCCCCCTCGTGGAATTCCAACTACTTGCCCTTTCCGATCTCTTTTTTTGATGAGCCAGCTCGACCCTTCGACCCACGGGCCCTAGCATTCTTTCGAGTTCAGCTCGTCCCCTATTACAACTAAGGACGTAATATGAATTTTCAAGACATGCCTTTGCCCTCGACGGTCCATCAAGCTCTCAAAGCGATGAATTTTTCGGAAGCAACACCGATTCAAGAACAAGCGATTCCACTCATTCTCGAACAACGCGATTTGATTGCATGTGCACAGACGGGTTCCGGCAAGACCGGTGCTTTTTCAATCCCCATGGTCACTCGCCTTCTCGAGCACACAGGTAAAACTGGTCTTATCCTTGCTCCGACGCGCGAACTCGCGGTTCAAATACTCGAAGTGTTTAGCAAACTCACTCTTGCAACACCTAATCTCCGCGTCACGCTCTTGATCGGTGGAGCGCCGATGCAAAAGCAAATCCGCGCTCTCGCGCAAAGACCTCGCATCATCGTCGCCACACCCGGCCGCTTGGTGGATCATTTGCACCAACGCACCGTGAGTCTAGCGCAGACGTCGATGCTCGTACTCGATGAAGCCGATCGCATGCTCGATATGGGATTTGCGCCTCAGCTCAACGAGATTCTCCGCCATTTGCCCAACGAGCGCCAAACGCTTCTCTTCTCGGCGACGCTGCCCGATAACATCATGAAGCTCGCTTCTAAATATCTGAAAGACCCCGCTCATGTCGCTATCTCAAGCAGCGAACAAGCACCCCCAAAGATTCAACATACCGTGATCGAAACGAGCTCGGACGCGAAGAACGATGTTCTTCTCGATCAACTCGTGCAACGGCAAGGCAGTGTTTTGATTTTCGCTCGGACCAAACATAGAACTGATCGCCTTGCAAAATACTTGCAAAAATACGGACATTCGGTAGCGCGCATTCACGGTGATCGTTCGCAAAGCCAGCGAGAAGCTGCTCTGCAAGGATTTCGGACGGGAAAATTCAGAATCCTGGTGGCTACTGATATCGCAGCTCGCGGCATCGATGTTCCACACATTGCCCACGTTATCAACTACGATCTTCCTCAAGCTCCGGAAGACTATGTGCACAGGATAGGCCGTACGGCTCGAGCAGGCGCAACGGGCGAAGCTCTTTGTTTGCTAATACCTGAAGACTATGGACAGTGGCGCCGCATCGCTCGTCTTCATCTCACGGGTGAGTCTGTACCAGCTCATGCTCTTCGGGAACAGAGTCGCCGGGCTGTGGCACCCGTCATCGTTCATCGTCCTCCGACTCCCAAATACGATGACAACGATGGTGAGCGCCGCATTTTGATTCCGAACGTCGCTGGAGGCATCATACCCAAACGCATATTACAGCGTCCCTAAGAGCGATCGGTCGGAGATCGAATCATCCTCTTCATTTGGCTGAAGAGCCCCTTCGCAAGATCTTTACTTGTGAAGGGGCTCTTCTCTTTTCACCGATCCTATCTTCGACAGCGGACTGCACCTGATCAGTCGTCTTCTTCGCCATCAATCTCATCATAGAGCCAGTAGTCGAGATCAGTTTCCTCAGGATGCAGATTGCGTTCTTGTAGATCCTCAAAGTAAGCACGCAAGTCAATCAAAATACCCATAACTGTTCCCTCTAGGATCTCAAGGTTCCAAGAGGTCTCTAACACGTGCTCTGCCCTCTGTCAAAACAGGTCCTTAAAGGGAGACGTTCAGCACCTTTCTTCCGCAAAAAGCAAGCGCGACAACAACGCCATAATAACCCACCTTTCAGGATTATATGCGGCGTAAAAGTATAGGTGTGATGCTGTAGAAACCGCTTTTCCGCTGCGTTTCTCTAGCATTCTTGCTAGAAGGAAAAGCCACCACCGCAGGCAGTCCTTCGGACTCACATCGGAATTACAGAGCTAAATTGGAGATGTCCTTTTGCTGCGCCTGACGTCATTTATTTTGTTGAGCTTCAGTCTTGGTATACCGACCTTGCAAGGTCAGGTGCTCACTGAAATAAACAAGCTCTGCGATCAAGTTCAGGTCAACTACGACTATGACCTCAACTTCACCGCGTCCGAGCGTCGCTTAATGTGTGGAAGTTCGGGCATCGAGGCATGGGAAAAAATTCCTTTGCGGCAAGCCCAGTATCATATGCAGAATTTTCTAGAAGCGCGCGGCTATCATCATCCCATTTTCACCTTCGAAGCGGAGCACCTATTTGTTGATCCGGGTATCCCAACCCTGATCAACACTCTCCGGACACAGCCTCCGATAGAACAGCTGGATATTGAAAATTATTGGTTGCCCCGCGGTAAACCACTGACGCCTGGTGAGCTGGATACAACAGAAAAATGGGTCGATTCCAAGCTGGGGCGTCTTGGCTATCCTTGCGCGACAATTCGCAGCGTAGGTGATCCGGAAACCGGAGAAGTCGTTGTCATCGTCGATAAAGGGCCGCTGTGGACGATCGATGCTATCGAAGCCGATCCTTTACCCTACGTACGAGGGGGAATGCTCGATCGCTATCGCGCCTTCGAAATCGGTGATCCCTACGACTCCATGCTGCTTGAGTTATCAGCTGAGCGTCTCAAAGCTTCCGACGTCGTCGTCAACACACAATACATTCCGCTCTGTCGCAATGAGAAACCCGGTACGATTCGCCAAATGACCTTGGCCGGGAAACCTCGCCTCATCAGCTTTGGGTTTGGTTTCGATACGGAAGAGCTCTTTATCACGCGTGCCTCCTGGCGAAACAGCCGTTTTTCCGAAACGGCTTCTTCGCTCGATATATCAGCCACGGCCTCGTACCGAAGGCAGAATATCTTGACGAGTTTCAACTGGTACTATCTCCCTATTCCCACGCGCCATTACCTGAAGACCTTTGTCCGCGCCGAACGTGCTTCAGAGAGAGAAGCGGAAACGCTGACTTTGAAAGGCCTGGTGGCGCCGGCATGGTCTCGCGAATTTCGGCGGTTCAAAGGTGATTTTTACCTCGGACCGTCCCTTCAATTCGAAGCCACAGAGCGGGGCGTAGGTCCTCCCACGACACGCCTTTTGACTCTCGATCTCGGTTTGAGTGTGGAAAGCCACATGTATGAGTACTATCTGGCAAGTCCGCGGACAGGTTATCAAGCCAACCTCTATGCCTCCATGAGCGAAAAGAGCGCTGCTTCCGATGTTTCCGCATTAACTTATCGCTTTGATTTTACGCGCCTCTGGAACGTCCTCGAGATGGACCCAGAAATATGGATATTCGGTATCCGCGGCAATTTCTCAACAACCAAACCGGGTACAGACACCAAACCTGAGGAATTGCCTCTCTCCTTTCGCTACTTCCTTGGGGGAAGCGATGACTTGCGTGGATTCGCTCGGCGCTCCGTCCATACGGGTCCAACCGATGTCGGTAATCTCACGACAGCCTACCTAGGGTCGGAAATCAGGCTCAACAACGTCATACCCTACAAGCTCCAACCTTTCTTGTTCGGCGACTGGGGTTGGCTCGGAGAACAGTATTTCAAACTCTACCCGCGAATGTATTGGTCGCCCGGAGTTGGATTGCGCTGGGAATCACCGATCGGCGGACTGCGCTTTACCCTTGGCCACGGTTACGTGGCGGGCAAAGACAAGGAAGAAGCCAAGTATCTGGAACGCTGGCAGTTCTATTTCAGCTTAGGGGAGCAGTTCTAATGGTATTTCTGCATCGCTTAGCCAAAACATTTGTCGGAATTCTCACGGGTCTCCTCGGACTCTCTCTTCTCTGTACGGGTTTTCTGCTTCTCCTCCTCTGGCAACCCCAGTGGTTTATCCATGAAAAATCCATTCGCTGGGCATCCAAGCATGTCTTACCCTCTTTTGGTATCGAGCTCCGGTTTGAGCGGATCGAGCCGACTTTCATCAAAGAAGATTTTTTTCATCGCCAATTTCAATTCACCGCTCGTGACCTTTGGGTGAATACTGAGACCATGCGCCTGCATCTGCCCTCTCTGGCTTTGAGTTTAAGCGCCGATCTCCATCCGCAGCGCTTTGCCTTAACCAGCCTAGGACCTCTTGAGATTTTAGGCGGAGATCTTGAGGTCAAACAAGGTCCTCCTGAACCTCAGGGCGAGCCATTCGTTCTTGATCGCATCTGGTATAAGCGCCTTCATGAGCTTCACCTCGAGCCACTACGCGTTCAATTCAATCGCTTCGTTTTCATTCCCTATCAAACCAATCCCGTGGAGAGTCGTTTCGATGTCCGCCTGACGCGTCCACTGGATCTCGGGCTTTGGAATCTCGAATTGCTCGTCCTCGACACGCGCACCAAGTTGCCAAACATCTTCCTCGATCTCCCGCGCGCCAGTGCGGCCTTGAGCTTTGCCATTGATCCAGAGCAAGGGATCCAACTGAATCGTCTCGGCCCCATCGATATCGCCGGCAAGGAATTGGCCCTGACGATTCTGGAAGAACAGCCTAGCCTTGCCCCCGTGCCGGCACCGGCAAAAACCTCGCCCGCGGCCTCGTCTCCGGCATCGCCCCAAGACTGGATCGCTCAGCTAAAAACCCTCAGGCTCGAGCCGAGTACGATCGCCTGGAATAAAGTCTCTTTGTCCAGACCGCATGAGACGACGATCAGCGCGAGCCTGGAGCTCAAGATGAGTCAGGGCGCGTCACGCAATATGGAAGTAGCTCTCCGGCTCAATCGCATAACAGGAGCTCCTGTCAAGCAAGCGCGACTTGATGGAAGTCTCAAACTTCCTGAAGGTGTCGCGTTTTTACCTTTAACGGCGACGGTCAATGGAAGCGCCGATCTCGATCGTTTGGGTCAGGCTCACGTCAACGGTTTTCTCGACCTCGCCTCGCTCAGCGAAGGCCGTTACGAAATCAAGGCTGCTTACAACTACGGCCCTTCACGGCTTCAGGCGACTTCCAAGGGTCAAATCCTCGATGGTCAATTCACTATCGCGCTCGACGCGAAGGTTGCCCATCCGCACGAGAGACTCCAAAGCTTGAGCCTCGAAAACTGCGGTATCAAGGGAAAAATCGACGAGAATGCTGCGCCCTTCCTGCAATCCGCCTTAGACTGCAGAATTTCCCTGACCCGAACCCTGAGTGATCAGGAAAGCAACTACCATGATCTCCTACCCCAGACCTTTAGTTTTGATGCAAAGGGGCCCTTTACGATACCTGTCTGGAACGACAATCCGCAGTTTACCCTGCCCATTGCCGTCGCTTTGCTGCCCATCGATGGAGAAACCTTTCAGTTACGAAGCCGCAGCGATATTAATCTGTCCGGTCGCCTCAAAGGCGGCGCAGAGTCTATGACGGGAACGGTAGATCTCGATACGCAGCTGCTCGTCCCAAAATTTCAAAACTTGGTTCGACGATTTGCCCAGACCCCTTGGTCGATCCCGGCTCCTCTCAGTCCCTTAGATGGTCTGCTGAGCTGCAGCATCAAGGGGCGGATTCGCATCAAAGCGGGCTTGGTTCATATGCCCGTGCATTGCCAGAGTGAATTGGATTCGTCAACGCAGACTCTATGGGTCAATGCCGAAGGATTGATAGAAACCCGCGCCAATCAAAAGCCCTTGATTCAGGCAGCCATCGTCCTCGAAAAAGTTACTCTTCAGCTGCCGAAAATTTCTCTGGATGAGCCTATCCCGCAACTTGTTCGCGACAAGCGGATCGTCGAAATCAAGAATGCCCAGCTCTTGACGGAGAAGACACCGCTGCCTGTCGAACTCAATCTTACGATTAAAACACCGGAGGGACGCCCCCTAAAATTAGCGACTCACTTGGCGCCTGTTCCCATTCCTATCAAGATTGATGTGGCCATCACCGGCGATAAACCTGATACGGCAGGCTCGATTTCCATCGATCAATACGATGTGGCATTCTTCAAGAAAAAGGCCTTTGTCGAACATCTCGGCGTCCGTTTGGTCAAAGATCAAGAAACGCCGCAGCTGGAAGGACTGGTGACTTTTAAGGATCCAGATTTCAAGATTGATCTGAAACTGTCGGGCACTGCCGACAGTCCCTTCTATACCTTGGAAAGCCGTCCGCCCCGGACGCAAAGTGAGATTCTCTCTATCATTTTGTTTGGCGGGGGTGCCGACGAACTCGATCTCGACAATCAGCGCTCCGTCGAAGACACGCGCGCCGCAATGGTCGATGGCGCTATCGGGCTGATGTCCATGTACTACCTGGCATCGACACCCATTGAAACGGTTGGCTATAATCCCCATACGGGCTTGTTTCGCGCGCGCGTGCGTTTAGGGCAAACCCTCGCACTCACCGTCGGCTCCGACTTGGGCGGTTCCACGCAGTCGATCGGTCTACGCAAACGCTTGACGGAGAACTGGTCCTTTGAAACGACCGCCGAAACAGACGAAGAAACAAAGAGTAATCATGGCCTTGCCATGTTTCGTTGGGGCCGTCGTTATTGATTCGATTTCTCTCCCTGTCCTCTAGGTTTTTGGCTGCGGCTTTCGTATGAGCCTTACCTTGCTTTCCTACAGATATTTCCCAGTATCTTAGGGAGTCGACGCTATGACTATGTTGATATATAAGAAGAGTTAGGATGGCCTGAGATCGGTGGGTTCCGTTTGAAGGCTTACTCCCCCTGAGCTACCGCTTCAGGACGGCAAATCCTCAAACTAGTCGCGGGACAGTTTATGACAACGTTCTATCTTGTCCGCCAAGCAGAGGCTGCCTCGACCCTCGACCTTCCTGAAGAGCTTTGGCCTCTCAGTGAAAAAGGTCAGGCGCAGGCCAATCAATTGATTCCTATTCTCGGCAATCTCCGCATCCAGTATGTGTATTCAGCCGAAGATAGACGCTCCCTCGATACGGTTCTGCCCTTCTCACAAGCCTATGGGCTCAATATTCTTGTGCTCTCAGAATTGCGCGAACACAATATTAAAGCTCACGATGTGAGCCTCCAGCGTCAGGCTTGGGCCAATTTTGATTTTTCTCTGCCTTCGAGCGAATCGAATCGCGTCGCACAGCGGCGCATCGTCTTGTCCATCCATAGCCTCATGCTCCACCATCTAAACGATGAGGTCGCGGTTGTCATGCCTACCTGCCTTATTGCGCTTTTTCTCAACGCGATCGACCCGCAATTCACCTTTGACCAATGGCAAGAGCAGGGCATTCCCGATATGATTCGCCTGGTACGCGGAGAATATAATATTAGCTGGACCCGGATCGATCATGCTCGACCGCTTCTCGCTCTCGTACGCAATCAGGAGCATCCCAGTCTCTGATCGAAAACATTTCGCTTGTGGAGACGTATCGCCTATGCCCTTGTTTCCGATCGCGTTGCTCTTAGGTCTACTTTGCTTCTTCGCTTCCGCGCCGAACCTTCAAGCAAGTGACTGCCTCGGTGCAAAGGAAGCTCCTCTTGCTCTCATCTATTTACACGGGCTGGAGACGCCGAGCGGATCTCTGAGCGAGGAAGAGGTTCTCAATCGCCGCGTCTTGACTCGAATCGCCAGTGAGCTGCCTATCCGCATCGCTCTGCCGACGTCGACTCAACTGTGTGATGACAAGCTCTGCTGGCCTGGTCGCGATGCCGAAGAAGTCAAGCAAACCTATCAAGGGCTTCTCAAGATCAGCGAGCTGTGCTGGTCACGACCTCAAGCTTTTCCTTCGCGCTTTGCCATCCTCGGCTTTTCTAACGGTGGCTACTTCGCTTTTAAGCTCTTTAAGACTGAATTTGATCCCCGTCTTCTGGCAATTTTGGCCAGCGGCAGCGCCGGCCAATGGAATGCCAAAACCGACCGCCATCATCCCAAGGCTTCCTTTCATCTGATGATAGGGGAGCAAGAATTGACTTTTAAAGCAGCACGAGCGCTCGCTAAGAATTTGCGTGTCAGCTTGCCCTCTTTCAAGCTGCATACATATACGGGTGGTCATCGCCTCGACCACGACACCCTCCTTGGGCTTCTGAAACCCTTAGCTACCGATCCCAAACCCTAAGCATATTTTGCAAGCAAATTCTTGACGCTGTAGCTTTCAGAAGAAAGACATGAGAAATTATGCGCATCTTTGGAGGATCCACGGATGAATGAGCCTGTACTCGTGCGCTGCGCCTGGTGTACTCAAGATCCGCTCTATCAAGCCTATCACGATCAAGAATGGGGACGTCCTCTCCGTGACGATCGACGTCTATTTGAAATGATCAACTTGGAAGGTGCCCAAGCAGGACTCAGCTGGATCACAGTTCTCCGCAAGCGCGATCGGTATCGTCAGGTCTTCGATCAATTCGATCCAGAAAAAATTGTCCGCTACAAACCCGCGAAAATTGATAAGCTCTTGCAAGATCCTGGTATCATTCGCAACCGTCTCAAGGTTAATGCCGTTATCGAAAACAGCCGTGCCTATTTAAAAATCTTGGAAAACTATCCCAGTTTTCAGCAATTTATCTGGCGCTATGTCGACGATCAGCCCCGTATCAATCAATTTCGAAGTCTTTCGGAAATCCCGACGCGTACCCCGCTTAGTATAGCCATGAGCAAAGATCTCAAGAAACATGGTTTCCGTTTCGTCGGCGACACGATCTGTTATGCTTTTATGCAAGCTGTTGGTATGGTTAATGATCACACGCTCGACTGTTGGACGAGGAATACCCATGGATAAGCCTTGGCTCAATTATCACCATTTGTACTACTTTCGAACGATCGCAATGGAGGGCGGCATCGCTAAAGCGGCCAAGAAACTGCGCCTGGGACAACCGACTCTGTCAACGCAGCTCAAGCAGTTTGAAGATCAACTCGGCCACGTGCTTTTTGAAAGGCGCAAAAAGCGCCTTCATCTGACGGAAGCCGGGCGGATGGCCCTCGACTATGCCAATGAAATTTTTCGCTTGGGCGACGAGATGCAAGACGCGCTCAGTGATAGGCGCAGCGTTGAGCGCATCGAAGTTCAAATCGGTAGTCTTGACAGTGTTCCCAAATTGATCACACTGAGAATGATGGAACAGGCACAAACTCTGCGCAATTCTGTAGCTTCCATCGTCGAAGGTCGCGATGACTTTCTCCTGCGCGAACTCAAAGCTCATCGTCTCGATTTGATGCTCAGCAATCATCCCCCGCCGGTCGGTGAAAGTCAGGGACTCCACGCTCGCCTGGTCGGCCGCTTTCCCGTGCTCATCTGCGGCTCAAAGCCATTTCTCAAGCTCGCCAAACAATTCCCGGCCTCACTTGCCGGCCAACCCTTTGTGATGCCAACGGTTCATAGCCGGCTTCGCGGCGAAGTCGAACAATTTTTCAGACACCACCATATCCAAGTCGATGTCATTGCCGAAGTGCAGGATACCAGCTTACAGAAATTGGTAGCGGCCTCGGGCGCTGGACTGATTCCGATCACCCAGCAAGGGGTCGAGGAAATGCTCGAGGCTAAGGATCTCTTTGTACTCGGCGAGCTCGAAGGGGTGATGGAAGAGATTTGGCTGATCGCCGGCGAGCGGCGCATTCAAAATCCCATCGCCGCGCATCTGATGAAGAGCTTTCAGCTGCATCCCGCTTGAACCCGGATACCTCTTCCCCTTCAAAGATCTTTAGCTTGCCTCATCGAGCTCTTTGATCTGTGTGACTTCCTGAGGGCCATCCCAGCGGATGACGACAAAAGCAAAATCGTCCTGCGCTCGGGCGTTCTGCCAGATCAATTGTGTTTGTTCGAGGATCGCCTGCTTGATGAGCGAAGGTTCACGGGACGATTCGAGGATTTTAATCAGGCTGCGAGCGTTCAATCGCTCTCCTTCCGGCCCCTCGTTTTCAAGCAAACCATCGGAATAGAAGAAGAGAAAATCACCGATCTGCAGTTGATAGGTTTGGACCTGATAGGCTGGATCAAGATGAAACCCAAGGGGACTGCCCCGGCCCATGAGGGGCTTAGCGCGATAGTCCGAAATGACAAAACCATTGGGATGCGCGGCGTTGATAAAAGCTACTTGCCCTGTCTCGGCATCAAAGCATGCAAAAATCATGGTCATCATTTTGTCGACTCGTGCTGCCGTATTGTAGACTGCGCGATTAACTGCATGAGCCACGACAGCTAAGGCCTCTTGAGGACTGAGATCTCGGTCGAGCTGCTGAATGGTTGCAATCGAACTATAAGCGGCCCCTGCTGCGGTTCCGGTAATTAGCGCCGACGATACGCCGTGACCGGTCACGTCGCCAATGAAGAAGTAGGACTTACTGCTTTGCTCATCCTCGTAGTAGCCATACCAGTCGCCGCCCGTGTGATCGGCTGGCTTGAAGTGGTCGGCCACGGTAAAGGCTGGAAGTTCCTCAATACTCGGGAACAAGGCCTGCTGCACAAGCTGAGCATCCTGCAGCGATTCCTCTAGGGACTGCGCTTTTTCTGAGACTTCCAATCGGCCGGCGGCGGCTTGCCCCACTAATTCTAAAAACTGGAGTCGATCAGAATCAAAAATATGAGAAAATGAATTATTCTCGAGATAGATCACGCCAATCAACTCGCGGTCGCCTGACGTACCTATCTCGATCGGTATGCAGACGAGGGAACGAACCACCTTGTCGATGACATAGGGATCGCGCTGGAGACCGGGCACCGCCTTCTGAGGTATTTGCGCATCGTTTATGACGGCAGAACGTCTCGTGCGCAGGACATAGGTGACGAGACTGCGGCAGAGATCGGTAACGTTGAGATAGTTTGCGTCGGGAAAGCTGTAAGTCCCCTCTTCATAGGATTGCTTCACATGATAAAGGTCATCTTCATAGCTCTTAATAATAAAGTGGCCGCGCTCCGCTTGCGTGAGATGAACCGCTGTTTGCAGAATCTTTTCGATCAAGCGATGACCGTTAGTTTCCCGCGTGATATCGGACAGGCTCCGCTGAAGGTACTCCAATCCATACCCTTCATGCTGGAATGAAAGAGTTGGAACCTTGAGAGGACCCAATCCCCAATCCGCATAGTAGAGGCGCAGATGCGAGACCAGCTGAGCAGCTCCCCAAGTCTCATAAGCGAGCAAAGCCTTTTCCAAATAATCGCGCGCTAGAGTTTTAAGATCTAGATCATAGAAAACGCGAGCCAATTGCTCAAGAGCCAAAGCATACTCGTGTTGAGCCTCGACCTTCTGTGCAATCTCCAAGGCAGCATTATAATGCGCCAGGGTCTCGGGCATTCGATCGCTCCAGCGCATGATCTCAGCGGAGACGATCAAGTGCCGATGCCTGTGGTTAGAAGGAGCGAGGTGAGACCAATTTCTGAGTTGTCGTTCGGCAGAACGGAGTATCGGTAAGACTTCCGCTCTTGAAAGGAGGCCGCTTTCCTTCTTTCGAACCGCATACATAGCCTGGTAAAAGATGGCGCTCGCGTATGCATACGACGCGCACAGGGAGGCCGGCGTCATCAATTTGCCTATGGTGGGATCCATGCGATGTTCATAAGTCTGTAAGAGCAAACGGTTCATATCGCGCGTAAAAGCTAATTCCGCATCCTGTCGAGATGAACCCTCGCCATCACCATCTCTCACCTTAGGCGATGAAAGATTGTCTTCTGAGTGTTCCATGCTGAGTCGCAGAAGCGTCCAGCGCAAGAGATCTGCGTGATGACTTTGCCCGTCGCGCCGCAGATCGTGAATGGTGCTTTCATATTCGCGCAATTCCTCGAGTAGGCGAGAAATCGACATACCCGCATAGAAAGCGTAGGAACCATAGAGATCGATGGCCTGGGCTGCGGCCTCGTATTCACCGAACTCCACTCCGTTACGAAAAGCCCGCAAAAGGCCCGTTAGACAGCTGCTGATTGAGTCCTGCCAAGGCCAGACGAAGGCTGATAAGAGTTGCTCTACCCGACACTGCTGCTGCTTGTCATCAAAAATGCGCGAAAGGTTCGCGGCCTCTTCCCCAAGGATCAAGGCCTGCCGGATATATCCGTATTGTCCAATAATCGATCGAGCAAAACTTGCGTAAGCATAGGGTAAGGTCGCCAGCGCGCGATGTTTAACTCCAAATGACAAGGCACGCGTGAGAAGCAGGGTGCTAGCATTGGGGTCGATACTTTCAAGTGCCGCGGCCAATCGCGTGGTCAAACGAAGAGCTGCATTGTGAAGGTGACCGGTCGACACTTCCCTATCTCGATCTCTATCGTCGCGTTTGCGCCGATGCCTTGCCTGCAGGCTGCGACAGGTCGAAAGCACAATCAATCGCGTCATCCATGGATGGCTGCGAGCTGGAAGCTTGACTCCAAGTGGTTCCAGAAGAGGCCGTGCCAGGTCGAGAGCTTTGGACAGATCGTGAGGGATCAGCAGAGCAATTTGGATTTCAAGTATCACAAAAGCATCAAGGTGATTTTTTACATGCCGCAGAGTCTCCTCGATGACGGCATCCAGCTGTTCAAAATCTTGCTGGAGATAGGCCACCGCAGCAAGTTCTTCGTGGATGGATAGCATGAGCCCATAGTGGCTAGCCCAAGCTGTCTCTCCCAAACATTTTTTGGCGATTTGCAAGTAGCGAGGGGCTGATTCTGACATTCTTGTTTGTCGTGCTAAACTCAAATTGAGTTTAGCGAGCTCCACATCCTGGAGACTTTCGTCCGGATCGAGACTGAGATTGTATTGTTCGACCGTATAGTAGAGATTGTCGCTACCTGGATCCGTCCGCGTGATGAGCTGGGCTTGACGCGCAATTTTTTTGTGCAAATCTCGTCGATCTTGAGGAGCCAGACTTTTATAGAGGATACGGCGAATTTCTTCATGCGAGAAGCGAAACCATTGCTTGGTTTTTACTTCTTGTCCCGATTGCCTTCCCAGAGGAACGAGAAGCCCCTCATCGGCAGCAGCCTTGAGAGTCAAACGAACTAATCCGTTTGGTTCCAGCAGCAATTTTTCGATATCTTCGACTCTAAAGTCGCGCAAGAGACAGGCCGCAGCACCTAAGATTGCGCGTTCACGTTCCTTGAGCTTTTCTACCTGATGAATGAGCGAATGCAGCACCCCTTCGTCAATCTGCCACTGCTGTGCCAAACTGAGATTCCAAAAAAAGGCAAAGCTACGGTAATCAAAGGCTATAGCCCCCTGCTGCCAGAGTCCCTCGATCGCACCGCGAATCAGGGCGGGGACACCCTTGGTCTTTTGAGTGAGAACGGCGGCCAAGTCTTCAACGCGATCTTGGTCGCAAGATAGAACATCGCTCAAAAAGCGGGCCGTGCTGTGGCCACTGAGTGGCGCCAAAGGCAAAACCAGCGTATGGACAAACAGAGTCGCAATGCGCGATTGCAGTTGTTCGAGAGAGATTTTCTCAAGCGTCGATTCTTCTTGATAGGCGATAAGAAGAAAACAGTGATCGATTCTCTCGCTCTTGAATATCGAAACCAGCAGTTCAAGCGAATAGCGATCAAGCCATTGCCCACCCTTGATATGAAAAATCAAGGGATGTTCCTTCTGACAGAAGGCACGAAAGAAGTTGCGGAACGTAATATCGAAGCGAATCTTCTCTTCGCGTGATGCTAGATTGGTGACTTTCTCGGGCTCGCCTATCACAAGGCTCAGATCGGGTATGACCTCGACCATCAGAGCAATATTTTCTCCGACAGCATCGAGGAGCTTTTTTCGCCAGACAAGGAGTTCTCGCTGCGGCTTCAGTAGGAGTTGCTGAATCAGATACTCGAACGCTTCAATGAGAGGAGCGTAGGGCCGAGCTAAGGATTCTGCTTGAACAGCCGTTTCTGTCATCAAACAGCTATCTTCTTTATGCTGGAGTAGAAAATGCTCGACCAAGAGCGATTTGCCCACACCGGTACGGCCACTAATCACACAGCAAACTGATTCACCTTGCATGAGCCTTTGATAGGCCACATCGAGCTCGGCAAACTCCACATCGCGACCATAGATCTTTTGCTCGGGAAAGGTGAGAATATCTCTGATGTCTTTGGAACCGAGCCGACTTTCTGATTCTCCAATTTGCCCATCCAGATCAGAGTAGAGATCCCGCAGGTCTTGCAGGACGCCCCATACTGTCTTGTAACGTTTGTTCAACTGTCTTTCACAGGCATGCTGAATTATCTTTATCAGCATCCTTGGAAGATGAGAGGTTTCACTCTTACCGATCAATTCGAGATCTTCAGAGATAACCGTCACAAAGCTCTTATCATCGAAAAGGCTCTGGGTGAAGAGCTGGAAAAGAGTGGCTCCAAAGGCATAAACGTCCTGGGCCAAGTCTGGACGTCTGATCTGTTGAGCTGTCCACTCGGGAGCTTGTGAATAGCGATGACTGTCCCAGCCAGGGATGTCGCCGGCAAAGAAGGGATTCGTCCCATTTCGGGGACGCGTTTGCGTCCAATCGATGAAGTAGGCCCCCTCACCCTGCTCACAGATCGCGATGTTATAGGGACTGCAGCTGAGAAGAAGAAAGCCCAGTCTGTGGAGTTCGATGAGGGCGTCGGCCAGTGACATCGACCATTCGAGCTCCACCTTCAACCCTATATTCCGCGTCTCACGCATCATTCGGGCCAGGGGTCTCATCTTTTTGACGAGATAGACAGCGTGACACTGATCGCCATCTTCCTGCCATAAGAGGGGCAAAGGAAAGGCATGACCGGTGTTATTCTCAAGAAAATTAAACTCGCTTTTCAGCAAAGCCACATGCGGGCTGTGGCTGGCGATTGATTTAATGAGCAGCCATTGATCAGAGTGACGACCATAGCTCACGCGATAAGGAAGCCCCGGAGATGGCCATTCCTCTAGGTCGTGCATTGAGCTGATGTTCCAGGTTAGAGACACGGGACCCTCTGCTTAGAACTTGTCTCAGCATTTATCGGCCGCAAAGCGATAAAAATGATGGGAACGTATCTTTTGAGGGCTGCGCGCACGAGGAGCTCGACCCCGCAAGCTGTCCAAGCAGCGGTATTCATGTCGCGAGTGCAAGAGAATTGGAAATTTGTAAAGAGCCCCTCTGAACGAAGGGCTGTTCTGATGCCGACATTTTTTTATAGAGAGCGCACAAAAGCTGATACGATTTCCATGGCTTCCCGGGTATCGGCTTCATCTGGAACCAGCGCAAAGCGAACGTAGCCTTTAATTCCTTCACTCAACCACTGCGAGGGACTACTAATAACACCGTGCTCGGCCAGCTTAAGGCAAAAGCTCACATCGTCCTGACCGGGAGGAACCGTACACCACAGATAAAAGGTCGCCTGAGGTTTCTCTTTGATCATG
>CANJJY010000049.1 GCA_947474445.1 Oligoflexaceae bacterium | reverse complement strand
TCTCCGATCTCGATGACGGACCAGCCGCGACGGCGTCTGCCGCTGATGATGAAATCGGACTCAGTGAATCCGAAGCGGAAGATTCTTCACTCGGCATAGACGATGGTGACCTCGCCCTCGAAGCCGATTCAGGAGAAGACGGTCTCGCATTTGACGAGAGCATGGATGATTTGCCGGCTGCTCCGCAGCCTCAAGGCAAGGCAGAGATAGAGGCCGGCGATGACCTGGCCCTCGAAGCTGAGGGGGTTGATCTAGCCAGCGTTGGAGGAGACGACGAACTGTCGCTCGATTCCGGTGAAGGCGAGCTCTCGCTCGACAGCAGTGATGACGACTTGTCTCTTGCTCCAGCCGACGAAGGAATCTCGCTAGAAAGTAGCGACGACGATCTATCGATGGAAGCCGGCGACGACGCTTTGGCAACGGACGTCTCTGAAGATACGCTTAGTCTCGACGACGTCGAAAGCCTCGAGGCCATTGAAGCAGCACCTGAAGAAATTCTCGACGCTGATGATGCGTCCGCTCTCGAAGACGACATCGGCGCCGGTGAAGATGAACTATCTGTTGCTGGCGAAGATTCCCTCGAACTCGAGGACGAAGCGCCCGCTGCTGCGGTTCAAGTCGCTCAAGAGTCTGATGCCGACGATTTGGAACTGGTGGAAGTTGATAGCGACAGCGATCTGACTCTGATGGAAGATACTCCTGGGGAAGATAGCTTGGAGGAGGAGTTCGAGGCAGCTCCCGCTCCTCAGGCACCGGCTCCTGCCCAAAATCTGGGCAAAGCCACGGCAGTTCTGCCCGACGAACCTATGATCGAAGATTTTTCGGGCGAGATTGAATTTGAAGATGAACCACAATTGACCCCTCCTGATGCTAAGCAGCAGCAAAAAACAGCGACTCCCGAGCCTAGTCTCGACGTCGATGACGCTGATCTCGGTGGCGAAAACCTTGAAATCGAAGCGGATTTAAGTCTGGAAGAAGACGAAGCTCCGGCTCTGTCGGTCAGCCCCGGCTCGAAGGCCGCATCGGCTCCTCCCATGGATCAGGATCTGGATGACGAGATTCCTATCGATGATACAGAGGGTCAAACTCTCGGTGATGATCTGGCACTCGAAGAAGATGAGACGCATCTGCCCGAACCCTCGGCGAACGTGCAGGGACAGGCATCGAAAGCGCCATCTCCTGCCCCAGCGGTCCAGACTCTCGATGACGAAGATCAATTTGATTTAGAAAGCGATGACTCGGCCTTGCTTGACGAGGGCTTGAGCGATGATGATGATTTGGGCGTCGCTGCGACGGCACCGGTTTCTGCCCCTCCGACGGCTCCTTCTTCTCGCGAAGAGGCCACATCAGACGACGACGAGAGTCTCGAGCTGATGGAGGACGAGACGAGTGAATTGGGCATTGACGAAGAAGTTAGCCTTGACGAATTGACCGAAGAGACGGATCTATCATCGGCTCCGAACGAGGAGCTTGATTCGATAGAAAGCGGTGAACTGGGCATCGAAGAACTTGATCAGGATGAAATACCTGAGCTCGATAAGGAACTGGCCCCAGAAGAGCTGCAGAAAAACCAAAAAACTGCAGGGAAATCCGCAGCTGCGGCTAGTATTCCTGAAGATTCCTTTGATGAAGAGGTTAATGACACGTCGATGACTCTATCCGATGAGGAAGAGAGCGACTTCGAAGCCAAACTTGAGGCCTCGATCGATGAGGAATCGCGATTGCTCGCCGATGAAGATGATGATCTCAATCAAGATGCACGCGAAGAAACCTTGAGTTTCCTCGAGAGCGATCCGGCTCCGGCCGCCTCTCGACCACAGCCGGCCCTTAGCCCGGCGGTGTCCCAGGCAGCACCGAAAAAAGTATCTGCGGCACCCGTCACCGCTTTTCCTAAAAAACGTGATGTGAAACCTGCGGAGGCACCAGGGCAAGAATTCAGGCTTGCGGGTTTGAGCTTTGAAGGCCAGACCATGCGCTTGATGTTCGCCGCCGGCGCTTTCATGGAGATTGATTTGAGTCAGTTGGGTTCACAGGAAGAACGGGTGTTTACAGTGGGAGGTAAGGAGCTGATCGTGACTCAAGCTGACGATGGTTACTTCCTGACCACCGATGGGCTCCGCATTTTCTACCCTCACTTACCCCTTTCGGCTTAATCTTTTATCGACCGAGGCCCAAAGTTTTTAGGATCATCTGGATCCTCGTGGCCTCGCGCTTCCCACTTGCCTTCTTGAGCACACTCATAGGCTGTTTTTGCTTGGCGAACCCAGAATTGACTTCCGACCATTTCAGGGCTGCAATCGGGGAGAGTTTCAGTCGAGTCAGCTGAACCATCGTATTCTGGCACTTCAGTGGCGGCGCCATCAGCGGGCTTGTCTGAAGTCGTCCGACAAGAAGTTGAAAGCGTCAGGATGAAAGACAGCGCCGCTAAAACTTTCAATTCTTTCATCCACTCTCTCCCTTGATGCAAGCTGCGTTCTGTTAAAAATACTCTGCCCGTATCCGCTCTCATATCTTAGTCCTGATGCGGCCGCTTTTTAAAAACGGTTCCCGAAGACGTCACAGGCAGCATCAGATAACTGTTCTGATCAAAGAATTCTTTTAGATTCGGATAGCGGCCGCGCGACTGAAATGCCCAAAACAGCTGCCGACGCGGATGCCTATGATTGAACAAGATCTCCAGGACACCGATCTCTTCCTCGTTCAATCGCGACTCAGTCTTTTGCTGCAGAAGAAGTTCCACGGCATCTCTGAGCCGATGATCCGATTCAAGATGCTTATGCCGCGCTTCGAGAATGTCGACTTTCTCAGTCTCTTCCTCGAACAAGGTCTGGTAGTGCTGCCAGGCACTCGCTAAGAGACTCAAGGTCGGAATTCGCGTGCCAAAGTGTCTTAACATCAGCAGCACCTGATCGACCGGATGCGTATCGACTAATATATTAGCATCACGCTCGGCATTGAGTAATTCATGCTCGTTCAAATCATCACGACCCTCTAAAAAGGTCTCAAGGATACGCTTCCATGTCGGTAATGGATGACGAATCGTGGGGGTGATGTCGACGTTTTCCCGAGGCTGCAGGTAATGGACGTTCGATTCACGTTTGAATGGAAAGACCACTGCATCGTGACTCGTCACATCCTTGTCAAAGTTGAGCTGCCACAGATGCACATCATACTGAATGCCAATCCGTAGCGACTGGCGACTCGTCGATTGATGCTGCTCGTGAACCTTGACAACGATGATATTACGCTGGGCTAAATTCTGCATCGCTTGCTGGAGCTGGTCTTCAGGATAGCCAATCAAAGAACCAAACTCGCGTTCGTTCGTGATCAACTCATGAAGACCGGTTACGGCACAATTCAGGAGGTAAAGGACAATGCTGTATTCGCACGAGCCCAGGCGAGCCATTGCCAAAACTTTAAACCCCGATTCAATCATGAAGGTCTGAAATGGCATGGGGACTCCTTTTCCCGTCACTGCGTCCTACGCAGGATTAATAATGGCACAAAGTTGATTTTGCTGCAAATTGTCTAGACGCCTATCGCTCGAACGATAGCATGCTGGACGGGAGAAGCGACGATTTTTTACCGGGTGCCTCACCGAAAGCGAGGACCTTTCACCGCTTTTCCCGCGCGCTTGCACTTAGGTTTCCTGATGCCATTGCGCTAGCAGTTCGTCGGCCTGAACCTGCTGTCCTGCCTCCACCAACACAGATAGAATACGACCCCGGCGCACGGCCTGCACTTCGAATTCCATCTTCATCGATTCGAGAATTAAGACGACCTGACGCTCTTCGACTTCGTCCCCCGCTTTGATGAGAACCTTGACGACTTTGCCAGGGACAGGGGCATTGACTTGATGACTGCTGGATGGGCCATGAGCGCTCGCCAGGTCATCCTCGGCCTGCTCTAAGCGAATGAATGGCTGGCCTTCGATGGCGATCCAGCGTACATAGCCGCCGTTCCAGGGGCCTTGGCAGTAGGTAAAGCTCTGCCAACCTCCCCCCTCGCGAAAGAGTCCGCGGCCTACCTGACTCCGTCGCCGTGGAAATCTCTGGGGTAGAGTTAAAAGCACGGATTCAGAAACATGCAACTCCAAGGGCGTCTTCCGCTCGGTGGGCTTTTGGAAGACATGTTGGGTCAGAGTTGCCAGGGGGCCGAGAGCGAGAGAGGGCGCCGGACTGAACGTGGTGGCGATCTGCTGCATCGCGCTTGCGGCTTGAGTTTCCCAGCGATCCCGCAGAGTCTGAATCCAGGCGTGAAGACTATCGAGCTGCTCTTCGATGAATCGCGTGGTCGGTTGATCGCCCGTAAATCGCGGATGATGCAGAATGCTCAGAAGAAAAGGAATATTGCTGATGGGCAGCGCTAAGACGGTCTGCTGCAAAGCTTGAATCAATCGCTCGATCGCCTGCGAGCGGGTGGCGCCGGTGGCGACGAGTTTGGCGATCATCGGATCAAAGCGGGTGGTGATTTCATCGAGGCTGTCGATGCCCATCTCCCAGCGGATGCCGGGCAACTGAGCGGGGAGAAAACCGAAGACAGGACCGGGTGCCGGCAGAAAACGCTGGGCTGCGTCTTCGGCGTAAAGCCGCAGCTCGATGCTGTGACCTTGGGCATGGAGGTTGAGACGGCCTTCAATCGATTCGCCCGCGGCGATTCTGAATTGCCAGACGACCAAATCTTCGTTGAAAATTTGCTCGGTCACGGGGTGCTCGACCTGAAGCCGGGTGTTCATTTCTAGAAAAAAGAATGGCTGCTGACCGCTCGCTCGAACGGCCGGTGACCAATCAACCAGAAATTCTACTGTTCCCGCGGAGCAATACTGCACCGATTGAGCGAGACGCACCGCCGCCTCTTGCATGCAGCGACGCGTGTCGTCCGTCAGTCCGGGGGCAGGAGCTTCTTCGATGATCTTTTGATGGCGCCTCTGCACCGAACAATCGCGATCGCCCAGCGCATAGACGTGGCCATGGCTATCGCCGAGAATCTGAACTTCGACGTGGCGGGGAAATTCCACGTATCGTTCGAGGATCAAAGCGGCATCGCCAAAGGCATTGAGAGCCTCGGACTGAGCCCGACGAATCGCTTCCTCCAGTTCGGACTCCTGCCGCACGACCCGCATGCCCTTACCGCCACCGCCCATCGCGGCTTTGAGTAGCACGGGAAAGCCGTGCTCACGGACGAAAGCCTTCACGACCTTCAGATGCGCCCCATCATCGGTGATGGGCAAACGTTCGATGCCGGGAACTGTCGGCACCTGATGCTTTTGGGCAATTTCGCGCGCGGCCGCCTTGGAGGCCATCGAGCGGATGGAGGCCGGAGAGGGCCCTATCCAAATCAGGCCGGCTGACTCGACGGCAGCGGCAAAACTTGCATTTTCTGAGAGAAAACCGAAGCCGGGATGCACGGCGTCGCAAGACGCTTGCACAGCGAACTGCACCATCAGGTCGGCATTGAGATACAGAGCAGGATTTTCTTCCTCGACTTTGATGAAGTGATGGACCAAGCCTTCGAGGAAGGCGGGCGGCGCTTCGCCACTGTAGAGGACGGCGACTTCGATGCCGAGACTGCGAGCCCCGATCGCGATACGGCGAGCAATCTCGCCGCGATTGGCGATGAAGACACGGCGGATTTTTTTCATCGTGCACTTTCCTTGCGAAGTTCGGCTGGCAACTCAACCTTCTGCGCAAGCAAGGCCTGGGCAAAGGTTTTGCCCTGCGCGTCGATGCGCAAAGTCTTGGTTCCGCCGCCACCCAAGGATTCCTCGAGCAGAAAGTTAAAGCCCTGCATATTGGGCAAGCTATGGCGCGTGACGCGACCGACACAGAGCTCTTGGAACCAATCCTTGACCCGCTGCGCGCTTAAAAACTGATCGAGGAATCGATAAGCAGCTGGACTGCGCGCCAAGACTCCTATGTTCGCCGTGTCGCCCTTGTCGCCACTGCGCGCCAGAGCAATGCTGAAAAGCGGCAGGGGATCTTTCGCTTTCTCTTGGGCAGCAAGGACCTGCGCCATGGTCAAAGACGCTGTGGTGGCCACTTGCTCTTCTCGGGCCGAGGGGACAAAACGACCTGTCGGCGTGTCATTGACCGATTTTTCTTCGATCAACTGGCCCTGCTCGTAAAGGGCAATGCGTGGGATGATCGCTTCTTTCGGCATCAGTGCGGGCCAGTAACTCATGACCTTTTGTGGTTTAGGAACGCCGCCGATCACGGCCACTCCGGGAGGTCCACTGAGAATAAGAGAGGGAATCATCTTGCCAAAGGGCCTGAGATCTTTTTCTTCGGCTGCTCTCGCGCCAAGACGGAGCAGAATTTCATTGCCGTCTTCCTGATGCACGAGGGAACGATGACAGGCGTTGAAGCCTACGTATTCGGTCAGCGTTTCTTCAAACGGACCGGCACAGCGCTTCCAGAAGATGCGCGCAAATGCTTCGGCCTTCTTGCGAGCTGACGGTCCCGAAATCATGATGGAGCCGGTTGACTTGTATCCCTCTTCGTAGGCCATCGATACCTTGTAGAGAGGCGTCGGCTCGTAGCCTTTGATGCCGCTGACCTTGACTCTTTGCGGTCCCGCTTCTTCCAAATGAATCGTGCTGAAATCAGCGACGACGTCGGGCGTGAGATAGGCCTGTGGACTACCCATTTCATAGAAGAGCTGTTCACGCACCGTATCGAGGGAGACGAGGCCCCCAGACCCTGGGTGCTTGGTCACGTAGAACGTTCCGTTATCTTCGACTTCGACGATGGGATAACCGATGTTATGAAAGTCAGTGACTTTTTCCCAGTCGGTGAAATTGCCACCGGTCGACTGCGAGCCGCACTCGATGATGTGACCCGCGACGATACCAGCCGCGAGCTTGTCCCAATCGCGCAGTGACCAGCCGAATTCGTGGATCATCGGCGCCATGGTGATGCCGGTATCCGTTACGCGGCCCGTGACGATGATGTGAGGATTCCATTTCAGGGCCGCGACGACCGGAGCTGCTCCAAAATAGATGTTTGCCGCTTGGATGCGCGCCTGGACCGTGGCGAAGTCCTCGCCACTCTCCATGTTCTTGAATTCAATCCCTTGAGCATGAAGGCGCGTGAGATCGGGCAGGATATCGTCGCCATACACGATGGCGATACGGGGTTTGAGGCCAAGTCCCTCGGCCATCTGAGCGATAGCTTGCGCGCAGGCCTGGGGATTAACCCCACCGGCGTTGGTGATCAGCGTCGTGCCATTCTCCATCAGCTGGGGCAGAACTCCCTTCAGCATGGGCAGAAAATCGCGCGCGTAGCCAAGCTGCGGATCGCTCTGCCGCTGTTTTTGAAGGATAGACATCGTGATCTCAGCGAGAAAATCCATGCTGATGTAATCGAGTTTGCCGCCCTTGACCTGTCGCTCGAGAGCACCCGGATCATCGCCCCAATAACCGCCCGCATTGCCGATCCGAATACTTTTCTTTTGACTCATCTCTGCCCCTTTTTATCGTAATCTAAAATTCTGTTCTCTTGATGTTGGGAATCTCTAGCCTCGACCCGCGCCGCTACATCCGAAACACACCGTTGCGCGTTTCCTGCCAGGCATGATGAAGCGTACTGGCCAAAGCCATGGCGAGTACCTTCCGACTGCGACGCGGATCAATGATCCCGTCGTCCCAGAGTCTGGCGCTGGAATAGGTCGCGGCGCTCTCGCGTTCGTATTTGTCGAGGATCGGCTGCCGAATCTGCGAAATCTCGAGCGGACTTAGACTCTTGCCTTGTTTGGCAAGCTGCTGCACCTTAACCGTCGCCAGAACGTCAGCGGCCTGCTCGCCACCCATGACTGAAATCTTGGCGTTCGGCCACATGAAGAGAAAACGCGGTTCATAGGCGCGGCCGCACATTCCGTAATTGCCGGCTCCAAAGCTTCCACCGACGATCATGGTGATCTTTGGCACCTGGGCATTGGCGACAGCGTGCACCAGCTTTGCGCCGTCTTTGGCGATGCCGCCGTGTTCATATTTTTTGCCGACGATAAAGCCGGTGATGTTTTGCAGAAAGAGGAGAGGAATATGTTCTTGGGTACAGAGTTCGATGAAGTGAGTGCCCTTCAAGGCGCTTTCAGAAAAGAGAACGCCGTTGTTGGCGAGGATACCGACCGGCATTCCTTCGATATGAGCAAAGCCGGTGATCAGTGTCGTGCCGTAATTAGGTTTGAACTCAAACAGCCGCGAACCATCGACGAGGCGCGCGATCACTTCGCGGATATCGAAGGCCTTGCGCGGATCGCGCGGGACCACACCGAGCAGTTCCTCGGGATCATAGAGAGGCTCTTCCGGGGGCGATAGCTTGATGGGGGATTGAGCTCCCTGACCGAGATAACGCACGATCTGTCTAACGATCTGCAGCGCGTGCTCGTCGTTTTCCGCCATGTGATCAGCCACACCGCTGGTCGCTGTGTGCACGCGTGCCCCACCGAGCTCCTCAGCCGTCACTTCCTCGCCCGTCGCCGCTTTGACGAGCGGAGGGCCGGCGAGAAAAATCGTTCCTGTGCCTTTGACGATGACGCTTTGATCGGCCATCGCTGGGATATAGGCGCCACCCGCTGTGCAAAAGCCATGGACGCTGGCGATTTGCTGAATGCCCTTGGCGCTCATGCGAGCTTGATTGTAGAAGATCCGGCCAAAGTCGTCTTTGTCAGGAAAAACTTCGTCCTGCATCGGCAGAAAAGCACCCCCCGAATCGACGAGATAAATGCAGGGCAGATGGTTCTGTTCGGCTATTTCTTGGGCACGCAGATGCTTTTTTACGGTAATCGGAAAATAGGTGCCGCCCTTGACCGAGGCATCGTTGGCGACGATCATGCAAGGTCGGCCGTGGATGGTGCCGATGCCGGTGACGATGCCACCGCTCGGAACAGGAGTGTCGTAGAGATCGAGACCGGCAAGACTCGAGAGTTCGAGGAACTCCGTGCCGCGATCGATGAGCAATTGGATCCTCTCGCGCGCAGGGAGCTTGCCTTGCTTACGCAGTTGCTCCTGCACGGCAGGGCCGCCACCGGCAAAGCTCACGCCGAGACGCGCCTCGAGCTCGCGAGCGAGGTCGCGGTGAAACATTTGATTGCTGGCAAACTGGTCGCTGCCCCGATCGATCTTTGATTGTATCCGCATATAAAGTTCTGCACTCCCCCTGGTTTTTCACTCAACTGACTTGGAACGGCTGCACGTCTTTCCACTGCTGGATGTGCGCCCCTTCCTTCTCGAGCAAGGCTTGCAAGACAGAACCCGTCACTTCGCAGTCACCGATGGAACGGTGACGGGCGGCGAAGGTCAAGCCGAAGTGCTTCGCAAGCGAGTCCAAATTCTTTGATTCGAGATCAGGTAGGAGCTGACGCGATAATTTCAAGGTACAAAAACAAGGCCATTCCACCTGATAGCCGAGTCTGAGACAGGCGGATTTGAGAAAGGCCATATCAAACTCGGCATTGTGAGCGACGAGTATGGACTTATCGAAAAAGCTCAAGAGGTCGGGCATGATGCTCTCGATGCGGGGCTGGCTGACGAGCATCTCCGGCGTAATGCCCGTGATTTTAGTGATGGTCTCCGACACGGGGACTTCCGGATTGATCAAGGTCGAAAAATCAGCCACGCGCTTACCGTTTTCAAAACGGATGGCACCCACTTCGATGATGCGATCGCGCAGCGAGTCGAGCCCCGTCGTTTCAAAGTCAAAGATGACGATAGAACTCTCTTTGAGGAGAGCATCGGGGCGCGGATGGTAACGCAGCACCTTCTGCAAGAAAAGCTGGCCTTGTGCTCCGTGTGCATCGTCTTCATCGGTCGGAAAGAGGATGTCGTAGATCATGGAATTTTGAAGGAGAGTCATAGGTCCAACCCACTGAGGGCCACGCTGCAGCCCCTGAAGAAAATTGATGCTAGACCTTAACTTATCTGGCCTCGACGGGCAAGACGGCTTGAGCAGCCACTTCCTGGGCCCTGTGAGTGCCCTAAGCTTTGCCTGAAGCCCGCACTGTGCTATAAGGTTCGGACTTTCTGCGAACGATCTGTCCGAGGAGATGTTGGATGAAATCCTTTTGGCTTGGCATGTGCGGCTTACTATCTTTTTCCTCTCTGTCAGTAGCGCGAGCCGATACGCTCGGCGAGGTCAAAAAAAGAGGTTTTTTGAAGTGCGGAGTCAGTCAGGGACTGGCCGGATTTTCAGCACCCGATAAAGGTGGATTGTGGCAGGGTATCGATGTCGATCTGTGCCGGGCCGTTGCGGCTGCCGTCCTCGGTGATGCGACAAAGGTGAAGTACAGCCCCCTTTCGGCCAAGGAACGTCTGACGG
The DNA here is from genome assembly GCA_947474445.1 of Oligoflexaceae bacterium. Classification (GTDB taxonomy): domain Bacteria; phylum Bdellovibrionota_B; class Oligoflexia; order Oligoflexales; family Oligoflexaceae; genus Oligoflexus. The sequence continues at coordinate 5,437 of CANJJY010000049.1, read as the reverse complement.
CCCTTCAGTCCGGTGAGATTGACGTGCTCTCGCGCAATACGACCTGGACCTTTCAGCGAGATACCCAACTTGGAGTAGATTTTGCTGGCGTCATTTACTACGACGGACAGGGCTTTATGGTGCCAAAAAAACTCGGTGTGAAAGCCGCCAAAGAACTGGGCGGAGCCAGTGTTTGTGTGCAACTGGGCACGACCACAGAACTGAATCTGGCCGATTTTTTTCGCTCGCAAAACCTCACCTACAAACTCGTCACCTTTGAAAAGAACGATGAAGTGGTGGCAGCCTACGATGCAGGCCGTTGCGATGTGATCAGCGCCGATCGCTCGGGTTTGTTTGCGGACCGTTCGGCTAAGTTGAAGAAACCCGACGATCATGTCATCCTCCCCGAAATCATTTCCAAAGAACCATTGGGGCCCGTCGTGCGGCACGGCGATAACCGTTGGGGTGATATCGTCCGCTGGTCTTTGTACGCGCTCCTAGAGGCGGAAGAACTCAAAGTCGACAGTAAAAACATCGAAGCTAATAAAAAGAGCAACAATCCAGCCATTCGCCGCTTGCTCGGCGTCGAAGGCGAGCTCGGCAAAAACTTAGGTCTCAATACGAATTGGGCTGCCTCCATCATTCAACAGGTCGGTAACTATCAGCAGATTTTTGATCGCAATCTAGGCAAGGACTCGCCGTTAAAAATAGAACGCGGCCAGAACGCGCTTTGGAACGCGGGTGGTTTGCATTATCCTATGCCCTTTCGCTGACGCTTAGCTGAAACGAGGGCACCCCGTGATGACGCGACAGAAAACTTCGATCCGAGGCTACCTCTGGCAAGGTCTGATCCTCGGTCTCGTGTTGCTCGGTATCGGAGCGATCGTGCACAACACGGTGGCAAACCTGAGTGCGCGGGGCATCGCGTCCGGCTTTTCTTTTCTCTCCCGGCCCGCTGGTTTTGATATCGGTTTCAGTTTGATTCCCTTCGGCGAAGGATCGACGTTTCTCGACGCCTTTGCGGTCGGCCTCTGCAATACTCTCTTGGTGGCTGTACTCGGGATTATCGGCGCCAGCGTACTCGGTTTGATCGTCGCCCTGCTCCGGCTAGCCCCCCATCCGCTTCTGCGGTTGATCGGAGGTACTTACGTCGAGATCGTGCGCAATATTCCCCTGCTTTTGCATTTATTTTTTTGGTACTTCGCGGTGCTCAGGCAGTTGCCCAGCCCGCGTCAGAGCCTCTCATTGGGTCCCGATATTTTCTTGAATATCCGTGGTCTTTACCTGCCTTTCCCCGCCGATCATAGCGCTCTCTGGTGGCTGCTCGGCGCTCTTATTCTCGGTCTTTGGGTGGGGCACTGGGCCCGGCGTAAGGCTTTGCGGCAACAGGAACTCGAGGGGCGATTGCCACGCTGGCAGAGCCTGCCTTTTGTATTGCCTCTGCTGTTTCCTCTCATCACCTTGCTGCTGCCGATCTGGTCCCTGTCGCGACCGGAGCTGCAAGGATTCAACTTCGTCGGCGGCCTTCAGTTAGTCCCCGAGTTGGTGGCCCTCGTCGTGGCCTTAAGTTTTTATACCGCGGCGTTTATCGGCGAGATTATCCGAGCCGGGATATTAGCCGTTGCGCCGGGCCAGCGGGAGGCGGCGCAAGCTCTCGGACTGTCTTCCTTTGATACCTTACGTCTTATTATATTGCCGCAGGCTCTGCGCGTGATTCTACCGCCGCTGACTTCCCAGTATCTCAACGTGACTAAAAATTCTTCGCTCGCTGCCGCCATCGCTTTTCCCGATTTGGTCTTGGTGTTTGCCGGGACGGCTCTCAACGTCACGGGGCAGGCTGTCGAGATCATGGCTCTGACGATGGCGGTTTATCTCTTGATCAGCCTTTTAATTTCTTTTGCCATGCACGTTTTCCAGAAGCAGGTGCTGCACTATGAGGGCTAAAAGACGCGCGCGAGACGAATGGATTCATTGGGCACGTAAAAAGCCAACGCAGGCCCTGACTTCTCTGGTCGGACTTTTCTTGATCGTCTATTTGCTCTTGCCTGTGTGGCATTGGGCCGTGACAGATGCCAACTTTCTCGGGAGCGATCGCAGCGCCTGCGTCGGAGGGGGAGCCTGTTGGGTATTTGTCCGTGAGCGCTTCCATCAATTTTTATTTGGTTTCTATCCGGCCGATGCCTACTGGCGACCCTTGCTCACCGTTGCCATCGGCGCTCTAAGTATTGGCCTCCTCTTCGTCTCACGTCTCGGCGTCCTGCGTTTGCTCATTTTTGTTGCGCTGCCCTTTATCGCTTGGCTGATTCTCGAAGGTTCGCTGTTAGGACTGCCCCCTGTGGCGACCGATCAGTGGGGCGGCTTGCTTTTGACCCTTATTATCTCTGTCACCGGCATCGCCGTGTCCTTGCCCCTCGGTATTTTTCTCGCCCTCGGGCGGCGGTCGCGCCTGCCGCTGATCCGCTGGCTCAGCGTTGCTTTTATCGAACTCTGGCGCGGTGTTCCTTTGATTACAGTGCTGTTTATGGCTTCGGTCATGCTGCCTTTCTTTATGCCGCTCGGCGTCGAAGTGGACAAGCTTCTGCGCGTTTTGATCGGCGTGACTCTTTTTACCTCGGCATACATGGCCGAAGTTGTGCGCGGGGGCCTTCAATCCATCGCAAAGGGGCAGTATGAGGCGGCAGCGGCGCTCAATCTCACGTCCTTTCAAACGATGCGTCTGGTCATTCTTCCCCAAGCTTTGCGCAAGGTGATCCCGGGTATCGTCAATACCTTCATCGGCCTTTTTAAAGATACGAGCCTCGTGCTGATCGTCGGTATGTTCGATCTGCTCGGTATGGTGCAAACCGCCAGTACCGATCCCGAGTGGTTGGGCTATTCACTCGAGGGATATATCTTCGCGGGCGCTATGTTTTGGATTTTTTGCTTTGCCATGTCTCGCTATAGCCTGCGGCTGGAAAGACAACTGGCTTATAGTTCCGTGGAGAGGAAACAACTGACATGAACGAATCCCCTAATCTGGCGATCGCCTGCCGAGGCCTCGAGAAATGGTTTGATACTTTTCAGGCTCTGCGCGGCATCGACCTCGATGTCAAAAGCGGTGAGCGCATCGTCATCTGTGGCCCTTCGGGTTCTGGCAAGTCGACCTTGATACGGTGTTTCAATGGCCTCGAGCATCACGATGCGGGGAGCCTGGTCGTCGCTGGAACGCAGTTAGGAACGCACGGCGAAGGCGTCGAAGCCGTGCGGCGTGACGTCGGAATGGTGTTTCAGCAGTTCAATCTGTTTCCCCATCTGACTATATTGGAAAATCTCTGTCTGGCCCCGCTCTGGGTGCAAAAGAGACCCAAAAAAGATATCGAAGATCAGGCCATGGAATATTTGAGGCGCGTGAAGATCCCTGAGCAGGCTCACAAATATCCCGCGCAACTTTCGGGCGGCCAGCAGCAGCGCGTAGCCATTGCCCGAGCTCTCTGTATGAATCCGCGCATCATGCTCTTTGACGAACCGACTTCGGCGCTCGATCCTGAGATGATCAAGGAAGTCTTGGATGTCATGAGCGAGCTCGCCGCGAGCGGTATGACGATGGTATGCGTGACCCATGAGATGGGCTTTGCGCGGCAGGTCGCGGATCGCGTGGTGTTTATGGACAAGGGTGAGATCGTCGAAGCTGCGCCGCCTGAGGAATTCTTCAATAGACCTCAATCGGAGCGGACCAAGCTGTTTTTGGCCCAAGTGCTTCAGCACACTTGATCGTAGGATTCAACGATGGAAATCTTTGCATGACATTCAAAACCAAACTGTTCTCTCATGTCTTCGTGAAGAGTCAGCGTCCGAGCCAGAATCTCATTGTCGTGCTGCACGGCCGTGGGGATTCCTATGAGGGTTTCAGTTGGTTGCCCGCAGCTCTGCAGCTTGATGACGTCAATTACCTGATGGTCAATGCTCCCGATCCCTACTACGGGGGTTTTAGCTGGTACGATCTGCCTCCCGATCAACTCCCTGGTATCAAGCGGTCTTCAGCTCTGCTCGATAGGCTCTTCGCCGAGCTCGAGGAACAAGGCTATCGCGCGGCCGACAGCGTGCTCTTCGGCTTTTCTCAGGGCTGTCTCATGGCTCTCGAATGGGGCGCTCGAAGTTCCCTTTGTCTCCGCGGTTTTGTCGCTCTTTCTGGATACTGTTATAACGAAATTAAATTGGCGGATGAGTTTTCAGCCACCGCTCTCCAAACGAAATGGCTGATCACGCACGGGACACGCGATGAGGTTCTGCCGTACAAAGATACGGAAAAGCAAATCCGTTATCTGCAGAGTAAAGGCTTTCCGGCAGAATTTCATAGTTTTCCCAAGTCGCACACCATCGACGAGGTGAAGGAACTTCCCCTCATCAGAAAATGGCTGCGCACAGTGTTTGATACTCCGCGACAGCTTCCTTGAATGGCTACTCCATCTCTAAAAGGATATCGGGTAAGGTCAGGTGCTTTGTCAATAAGCACCTGGATCTCGTGCAGATGATGAGGAGTTTTTTTGAACAGTCGCGTTACGGCGCTCAGGAATCACATCTCGCTCGACTCAAACTCATCTAGAGTTTGGCTGGCTATCCTCAAAAAGCTGCCATCCGGAGGCCAAGAAAATAGGAAACGGAATTCTTGTTTGATTCACCACGCCGCCGAAAGTATTCGCCATCAGCAAGCAGTTTGCTGACCTTGTTTGAAGCAATGCTCTGGCCTGACACACCGGCGATCACTTGGTTATATCCGCCCAAGGCCCAAGATGCGCTGAGACGAATTTCTTGAATCTTGAGATTGGCAAGGAAGTAATCCAAGTCATCGGCCTCGCGGCTATGCTTGAGCGAACCAATCTGATAGCCATAGGAAAGCAGAGCCTTTAGGCGATCGTGAGGAAAGACGATGACTTCTGCGATGGGGCCGTAATAGCGATAGGTCACCGCTTCGCTCGTCTTGTTTTCATTCTTACCCAGCAGTCCAGCATAAGAAGCACCTATCGTAGTCGATGCATGCGTGTGTCGAGACAGCATCCAGCCGCCTTGAACGCGGGTGCCAATGACATTGAAATTTTCAATTCTATCCTGCTGAGCTGCCAGCTCACCGTAGAGCGAAGCCCTCGGACCATCTTGGACGAGGCTCCGATTGAAGGAGGTTTCATCAGCTCGGCTCAAGCTGCTGCAGAGGAGCAAACTGCCGGAAAGCAGGGTCTTCGATAAATGTCTCATCACTGCGCTCCTGCGTTAGGAGGAGTCGCTGCAGGCGCCGCCTCTTCAAATGGGACGCGCGAAACCGTCAGAAATTTCTCTGTGCTGCCCAATTCAAGCAGTTTGGTTTGCTGGTCCGCTCCCGCAGCTTTCAGATCGAGTAGCTTAGGCAGTTGAGCTGTATCAGAGGTATCGAGTAGATATTGACTCGAGAGCGAGGTCTTGTCCTGAAAGGTCAACTTCATCGTGA
>CANJJY010000048.1 GCA_947474445.1 Oligoflexaceae bacterium | reverse complement strand
GCCACAACGTGAGGCAGCGCCTCCGCTGTCTCGTCAGCACGCAATCGCTCAAGGAAACGCCGCCGCTCGCGGGTTGGCAGAAGAGACAGATGCAAGTGCAGGGTGTCTTGCCGAAGGATGCCGAATTATTTATTGCAGGATTTCAGGCGACGCCGACCAGTGGGGGACGATGGGAATATTGGGGACATCCCGGCAGTAATCACAAGGCCCTCGTGCTCTCGCAGGGCCGCATAATTCACAGTGAAGTCTTTGTTGATCAAATGGGTTCACCGACCACCCTCCGCGTGATGCCTGCTGCTCAAGCTCGGCAAGCGCGCCGCTAAGAGACCTTTGAAGTCACGGGCGAGCGCGAGCAAAAGTTCGCTTCGTGTTGTTTGAGTTATAAAAAGTCCCCTCCAAACGATCCCCATTCAAAACATAATTCATATTAAGCTTACTCGGATCGAGGCCATCCGGCGTCTCGGCAGACAAGAGGCCAGGCGCATCTCCCGTGATGAATGTGATCGTCGTCGCGCTGATCTCTACTTGCCAGGTCGTCTCCACTGTTTCAGCCTGCACGCCGGCTGGCACGAGCAGTGAGGTGACAAAGGTCTTGATCGTGTTGTGAGCGCGATCGACGATGATGCTGATCCTAAATTGCGCCGTGATATCGAAAGGCGACAGACCTTCGGGCAAAACATCATCCCACCGACCATCTAAGGGATCGGCCGTGACGATCTCGGTCGGGGCGGGTGCTTCCACGCTTGGGGTGACAGGCGAACCGGTCTCAGGCACGGCCGTGGGTTGCGTCGGCGCTGCTGCGGGGACCAAGGGTGCGGATTCAGACGCAGGAGCCGCAGGTTGGGAAGTGAGGACGGGCCCGTAGGTGGTGAGTTCGGTGTCACCAAATTTGGTCGGAACCGCTTTCTTTTTCGAGGTCGCTCCGCCGCAGGCGATGAGAGCGCAAGAGAGGGCAAAGGCTGCACTGATATCTTGAAAACGCATCATAGAGACCTCTGAATAAGAGTCGATCAAGAGTATGTGCGTCTTAATAGCCTGGCTGGAGGGGGAAGGCAAGCGGGAAGTGCGGTCTGTGATCCCGCTTGCGGCCGTTTAATTACCGGGGCATTGAGCTTGTCCACCGCCTACCCAACTGGCGAGACGCGGAATGGGAGCGCAGGCACCGAGGGTGATGGATTGCAGAAAGAGGTTGTTGGGCTGAGCGGTTTTGGAGGTACCGGCTTGCTTGACCGCTTGGATGTTTCTCTCCAGGTAGGACCGCAAGGCACCCAGCGGCGAACCAGCTTGATACACGCGATCGGTAATGTCGAGGTGCGGTGTAGCAGCGTTATTCAAGCAGGAGGCGCAGAGGTCGGCGATAAAGAATCGTGCGGTGTGAGCGGGAGGAGTTTGCTGCGTGGCGGTCCTAAACTGCTCGAGCGACGCATGGCCGGCCGGTGTCGTGCAGTTCGCACTGTGATTCTCATAGCACGCCCCACCCACATCGATCTCGATGATGCGCCCGCAGTTTTTCCCACCCTGAAAAAGAACTTCAGGTGCGGCTACATAGTAATAACCAGCCGTGTGCATCGCCATGACAGCATCACGGGAAAATCCGCAGGCCGTCTGCGAAACGCCTTCAATCGGATGTTCCGTTGAAATCCCAACCATCGCCCCGCCTTCGCGCAGATCGGAATCTTCATTAGCGTTGGTGTGGCGACAAGCGGATCCAAAGGCCAGGAGAGATAGGGTGGTGAAAGCACTTAACATGATAGAACGGAATCTTTGCATCGATGGGCTCCTCACTGTGCAGGCTGGTTTCAGATAATTATAAGGGAAAATCGGGAGAAGGCCTAACAGCGAAAAGGAGACTGATGCCCCTTCATACCGAGAAGCGTGAGCGCGGAGGTACCTGTCTGAGCGCCATGCTCAGTGTCCAAAGGCTAGACAGTTTTTCAAGCGTGATCGAGGTCTTCTTTATCTATCTTTCACTCGAAAAGGTGAGGCGCATCCCGCTCCTTTTCTAAATCGTTCATCAAGTCCAATGGCTGGCAAAGGTGAGGGATGAGCGGGGAGGTCATTTAAAAATTTTAGGTAAAGAAGGCGCTTTGCTCATGCTTTTTGCAATGAAAGGCCTTGATCCCGAGGCGGCTGCCTAGAGGGAGGCACCAGTTTGAAGATATATTGGAGTTCCGAGCATGCGAGTCCTTACGATAACGGCCCCTCTTCTTTGCCTAATGGCCTGCCATCCCAATAAAAAAGCCCAAGAAACCAGCGCCCCTCAGAGCGAAGCCAGCTCGTCTTTTTACAAGGCTGATCGCGTGGTGAAGGTAGAGCTCTCCGGTCAGAGCTTTGAAGATCTCAGAAAGCAAGAACCCAAAGGCGGACATTGCGTCTGGGGCTATCCTGGAAGTCAGTACGATTGGTTCAAGATGAGCGAGATCAAGGTAGATGGCGTCTCGATCAAAGACATAGGGGCTAAAAAGAAGTCCTGGTGTAACTCCGAGTCGAAGACCAAGCCTTCGATGAACATAAACTTCGGCAAGTACCAAGAAGCCAACGATGCCGTAGCCTCACAAAACTGGGGCACAGAATCGCTGATATTGAACAACTCCATCCAAGACGATAGCTACGTGCGTCAGTGTCTGTCTTACGAACTCTTCGAGAAGGCCGGCATACCATCGCCCCATTGCAACTTCGCTCACCTATCCGTCAACGGTCAAGATTTCGGCGTTTACGTCAATCTCGAGCCGATGAAGAAAGCCTTCATCAAACAGCGCTTCGGCGAGCCGCTCGGTAACCTCTATGAAGTCGGCGGCGAAGCGTTTGAGAACTGGGCTCTCGCGCGTTTCAAGATCAATCTGGAAGGCTGGGCCACCGAGGACCTCAAGGATATCCAATCGGTCATCGATGCAATTCGCAACGATCAATCGGACGAACTCAGCTCGCTGCAAAAAGTGGTCGACTTCGATAGCTTTCTCAGCTACTGGGCGATGGAAATCATCCTCACCCATTGGGATGGTATGACGCTCGGCACCAACAACTCGTATATCTACTTCAAAGAAGGCAAGCTACGCATGCTTCCTTGGGGAACCGATCAGATTCTTGCGCGCAACGGAAAAAGAGAAGTGGGGCAGATCTATGCCGACAACAATCTAGCTAAGAAAATCGCTCAATCCAAAACCTGGCGTCCTAAGCTCGAAGCGCGCATCGCGGAGCTGATGAATACAGTGTGGAAAGAATCGGAAGTGCTGGCGCGCGTCGAGCAGATGGCAGGACAGGTGCGACCCCATGTGCTGTCGGGCCAAAAAGGAGCTTTTGAAAAGAGCCTGAGTAATCTCAAAAACAATATTTCCAACCGTCGCCGCGAAATCAGCAGCTTCATCGCCTTGGGTCAGTCGCCTGCCGCCCCTGGACCGGCCGTCGCTTCGGGAGCTGAACAATCCTTTCCCAAATGTGAACGAGGCGGCTTCACGGAAGGTAGCGCATCCTTCACTTACCTGAGCGGCACCGCTGGTTGGGGCTACATGAAACTTAATCAAGGCGCCGGCTTTTCCTGTCGCATCAAATCCGATGGCTCGGCAAATAAGCTGCCCTTCTGTAGCCAGGCGTGTCCGACCGATGGTCAATCAGCGGCTGATTGGGGCTGGTGTTCCACCGCCACTGGTTTTAGCTGTCAAGATTGAGACCCAGCGCCCCGCGTGGCTTGACTCGCTCCGGAGATTGTGCAAAGCGTAAATGGATAAACATCGATTGACGCCCGCGCATCTTCGGAATGAGGTATACCTTTGAACGCAGAAAGTACCGATTCTATCCCGTCCAGGACTCAGAAAAATGCCATGATCCTGGGCGTTCTGTCTTATGTCTGCTGGGGTTTTTTCCCCCTCTACTGGAAGCTCCTCCATCGTCTCCCTGCCTTTGAAATCCTCGCGCATCGCATGATCTGGTCGTGCGTCTTCTATCTGCTGCTCTTCACCGTGAGTTCCTGGCAAACAGGCCAATTGAAATCTCTTTTCACGCAGCCTCTTCAGACCTGGTTGAAAACCTTATTGGCTGCCGGCGTTCTGGCGATCAATTGGGGCATCTATATCTACGCGGTCAACTCAGGACAGATCGTCGAAGGAAGCCTCGCCTATTTTATCAATCCGCTGTTCAACGTCGCCGTGGGCGTGCTGTTTTTTAAGGAAAAACTGTCTGGCATTTTGCGACTCGCTCTCTTGTTCGCCCTCGTCGGCGTACTGGTGCAGGTAATCTTCGCCCCCAAATTTCCTTGGATCGCCCTGACCCTAGCCACTTCCTTTTGCACCTACGGCGTGATTAAAAAAACTCTGCGGATCGCTCCCGACCTCTCGTCGGCGATGGAGGGTCTTTGTGGGCTTTTGCCTGCCCTGGCGATCGCCAGCGTGATGCGACAGCAGTCCGAACTCATCGTTTCGGGTCATGAATGGGCTTTTCTCATCGGCGCGGGATTGGTGACGGGATTGCCCCTCTTTCTCTTTTCTCACGCGGCGCAAAAACTGCCGTACAGCATGATGGGGATGATGCAGTTCATCGCTCCCACCTTGCAGTTTAGCGTCGGCGTCTGGGTCTATGGGGAGCGATTGGGTTGGGCCGGAATTATTTCTTTTGCATTGATCTGGGTCGGCGCAGGTTGCTATTTCTGGAACCTCTTACGCAAGATGGCCAAACCTTCTCCTGTTCTATAGCACACCGCGCGCGTCGATCTTGAGCGCTCGACTTTCGATCTGCATCCTTTGGCCTCGACGCAGGGGACCCACTCCGGCCGGCGTTCCGGTATAAATGAGATCGCCCGGCTGAAGCGGATGCAGACTCGCCAGAAACTGCAGAATCACTTCGAAAGTAAACATCATCTGCGCGCTGCTACCTTCCTGCCGCAACTCCCCCTCGACGGTGAGGCGCAGGTCGATAGCGCGTAGATCGACGTCGGTCGCCAGCGCGCGGAAAGGGTGGAGCAGGGCCGAACCACTGAAGCTCTTGGCCGTCGTCCAGGGCAAACCCTTAGCCTTCAGTTGATCTTGAACGCCGCGACGCGTGAGATCGAGACCGAGACTCATCGCTGCGATATGAGAGCGCGTCGCCGGCGTCCCGGGCTCGAGCGCTTGACCGACCAGCATCACGATTTCCAGTTCGTGATGAAACTCTTCGCTCGCAAATGCCAAAGGTCCTTCGGCAAAGGGCCGCAGCGCCGCCGGAGCTTTGAGAAAGACGACAGGTTCAGCCGGAAGCTCGTTTTTAAGTTCGCGCACGTGATCGGCATAGTTGCGGCCGATGCAGTAGATGTTACCGCTCAAGGTCGGAAGACTAGGGCCACAGAGATGAGCGGAGAGGGTAGGGAGATGCATAGGGACGATCCCTTTCTATGTAAGAGTCTAAGGCTCGATGCGTCTGCCCGCATAGTGAAGATCAATGATCTCGTAGTCGATCGTTCCGAGGGGGCGTTCGAGCGTTACGATTTGACCGATTTTCTTGTTCCACAGCGCCCGAGCCAAGGGTGATTTCCAGGAGATGGTGCCGTGTTCAGCCTCCGCTTCTCCCATGCCGACGATAGTCCATTCTTTTCTTTGGCCCGTCTCATCTTCGATGACGACACTGGCACCGAAGCCGACGCGATCGCTGCGCACGTTGCGCGGTTCGATGATCTCCACGTCTTTGAGAAGACCCGTCAGATAGCGAAGACGCTTGTCGATCTCGCGCATCCGCTTGCGACTGTAAATATATTCGGCATTCTCAGAGCGATCGCCTTCCGCGGCTGCCGTCGCCATATTCTGGACGATGCGCGGACGCTCCTCCTCCAGCAGTTGGCGGTGCTCCTCGGCTATCTTTTGATAGCCGACGCGCGTCATGGGATTTTTGAGCTCTGCATCTGCCTTGTCACTCATATGCTCAGGGCCTTCGCGTTGGCGACGTTGGGGAGTTCTTTGAGTCCTTTAAGATGCTCCGCGTTGAGAGGACTATCGACGCTGACGACGGCCATAGCCTTGCCGCCCTTCTTGTTACGGCTGAGATTAAAGGAGCTGATGTTGACCTGCTGCAGGGCCAGGAATTTACCGACATCGCCGATAACACCGGGACGGTCGAGGTTTTCAATGAAGAGCATCGCGCCGTTGGGTTCGACTTCGAAATGGAAATCGTTGAGCAGAGTCAGGCGCAGATGCCTTTCCTCGAAGACGACGCCGCCGATCGATACCTGCTGCCCTTGGGCGCCGCGCACGGAAATCTTTAGGGCCGAGTTGTAGCTGCTGAAGCTCGGATCTTTGCTCTCACCGACTTCGATGCCGAGGCGTTCGATGTGCTTGTTCACATTCACAAAGGATACGTACTCATCGACGATCTTACTCAGAAAGCCCTTGAGCCAGCTGAGGCGAATGATGGAGTTATCGAGTTCTGAGATATCGCCGCGGTATTGAAACTGGATGTCCTTGGGATTGAAATCGAGGATCTGGCCCACGATCGATCCCAGCTTTTCGGCGAGGGTCGAGTAGGCTTTGAGAATCTGCTTGTCGATGACGCCGACCTGAGGGAGGTTGACGTGATAATCGACGACGCCGCCTTCCAGCGCTTTTCTCACCTGCTCGACGACCGTCTGGCCGATCGCAATCTGCGCTTCTTCCGTCGAGGCGCCGATGTGCGGCGTGCACCAGACGTGCGGATGCTGGACCAGGGCCGGAAATGGCTTTGGCTCGACGGCGAAGGTGTCGATCGCCGCTCCGGCGATGACGTTGGATTCGAGAGCCCAGAGGAGATCGTTCTCATCGACGATGCCGCCGCGCGCTGCGTTGACAAAGTAGCCGTCGCTGCCGAGAGCGGTGAGAATCTCGCGGTTGATCATGCCGGTCGTTTCTTTGTTTTTTGGAACATGCACCGAGAGAATATTGCACATGCTCGCCAGTTCCTTGAGCGAACTGACGGCGATGACGTTGTATTTGGCAAAGATCGTCGGCGCGATATAGGGGTCGTAGGCGTAGACTTCACAATCAAAAGATTGACAAAAACGCGCTACGCGATGGCCCACGTTGCCGAGACCGACGATGCCGACCTTGCGTCCGCGTAGCTCAAAACCGGTAAATCGGTGACGGTCCCAGCCCCCGGCCTTGACCGTCGCCTGGGCTTCGGGGATGCGGCGCAGCATCGCCAGCATGAGGCCAAGGGTCAATTCAGCCGCGGAATTGGTGTTCTTGCCCGGCGTATTCATGACGAGAATGCCTTTTTCAGTCGCATACTCGAGATCGATATTGCCGACGCCAACGGCGGCGCGCGCGATGTACTTCAGCTGAGGCGCCGCATCGATCAAGCGGCGATCGACGTCGGTTTCACTGCGCGAGACGAGGATATGAGTCGTCGCTAGATCGGCTTTAAATTCCTCAAAAGGTACGTCGGGACGGTAGACGATGTCGAGGGAAGGAATCTGTTTGAAACCTTCTAAGGCGATAGGATGTAGGGCCCCTGTGATCAATACTTTGCTGCGCATAGCGATTCGAATCCATCAGCTGAGGGTTTGACCTGGGGCACTCCTTGAGACTCATTACGCTTAGCGTTTCACCGTGCGTTTTTCCTCTCTCTCCCCGGTCGATCACTTCACTAGACGCCTCAACCTAACATTTCATCGAAGCGGGCTCGAGCCTGAATTTTGGATTGACGTTTCGCGTCCGGACCTAGGGACAGGCACGCGTGATCTGTGGTCGGGTGTCACTAACTGCGACAGAAAATCACGGGCGGAGCTTGAAGTCTAGGCGTAAGACATTGATTTAAATAGGTAAATGCTTAATCGTTTCGGCTATTTGTATGGCCAAGCCCTTGCTCTTGAGGCAGGAGACGCACCGGGCTCACGTCCCATGTGCGATCGAGAGGGACATTATGGTGGCCAAACGAATTTTGGTCCTCTGCGGTTGGAAGATCTATCCGACGCAAACGGGAGGGCATCTGCGCACAGCTTGTATCGCGCAAGCTTTGGCGCGCCTTGGTCATGAGGTCACCATCTATAGTCTTGCCGGACGGCAGGGCGATTATGGGTGGCAACCGAGTCCTCTCGTTCACGCGATCGAACCCCGTCTCTCCGAAGTGACTCATCGAGGGTATGGCATTGGACTTCTGCAGGCGATCGGTCGCCGCCTCGGCTGGCCCCGCGTCTGGCAGTACTATCTGCTCGATCGCGGCTGGATTCCGCAGAGTCTCCGCCGCGCGATCGCCGACGCCGATATCGTCATCTCTGATCTTCCCTACTGTCCGCCCGTGAAAACGCCGAGCAAAGGCCCGGGGTCTGATCCGCGCTGGTATCTCATCAGTCATAATCTTGAACATCGATTGCTGGCGCAGGGCTCGCCTCATGAGGCCAAGTGGGCCGCGTGGATGCAGGCCCGCGAGGCCGAAGCGCCTAGCCGCTATGATGCGATTTTAGCCTGTGCGCAGGAAGACCTCGCCTTCTTCAAGGATCAGCCGCGAAGGGCAGGCACCGAGATCGTGTTAGTCCCGAACGGAATCGATCCACGCCTCTACCGGCGCGACGAGGACGAACGCAAGCGGCTCAGGGCACAGTGGGGGCTCAGCGACGAGGATTATCTCATCGTCTTCAGCGGGAGTCGCTTCCAACCGAATCTGGAAGCCTTGGTCTACCTCCAAGCCTTTTCTAAGCAGCACGCGGATTTCCTGGCGGCAGAACGCATCCACTTTTTGGTCCTCGGCTCGATGCGCGATCAAGCGAGTCGCGAGGGAGCCTTGATTTTCACCGGCCGCGTCGCCGCGACTCCACCTTATTTTGCAGCCGCCGATGCTGCTTTGAACCCCATCGTGCGAGGCTCAGGCAGCAACGTCAAGCTCTTTGAATATCTGGCGGCTCATCTGCCCATCCTCTCGACCGGCTTTGGCGTCAGAGGCACTTCGCTGCGTCCCGATCGCGACTATCTCGCCTGTGAACGCGGCGAGCTCAAAGCGCAGCTCCTGCGTCTCAAGCAAGAAAAGACTAAAGCCGCATGGCAAGAGTTTGCCGCTGCCGTCTGGGAAAGGCATCAGGCCAGCTGCGATATGGAAGAGATCATGCGCCGCGCCTTTGCTCTTCTCCCGCATGGACAAAGTCGCCAGGCTCCTGAATAATATCCTCTCGAGCTCCTCCGCCCTGCAGGAGGCTCAGGGAGATGAGAATGCGTCTTGGACTCGCCTCTTTGTTTTTGATTTTATGTGCGATGGGATGCCGCCTCTTGGGGGATGACGATCACCTCCTCTCGCTGCATCTGCTCGAAGGTAGGGCAGAGCTCGAGATTCAGGTCATGAGTCTCGACGTGGGCCAGGGACAGACGCCCTTGCGTGCCGAAGATACTGTAGCGTTCAATCAACTCGGTTCCATCATTCAGCAATCAGAGCCTGATATCGTCGGCATTCAGCGACTCGACCCTGCGGCCATCGAGGCTCTGCTGGCCCGCTTGCCTCGCTATGATTACACGCGGCATGATCCCTTCGAAGCCGCTGCCTCCGAACATCCCTTGCTGATCTTTCGACGTGATCGATTCGAAGCGGATGCCGCTAAGAGCGGCAAGCAGTTTCGTGGTCTGCGGGCGCGCGCCCAATACTTGATCGAGAAGAGCACGGGAAAATCAATCTTTGTCGGACAGTTGGCGTGGTTTGACACGGACGAAACCGTTCAGAGAGAAACTCTTAAACGCGTTTTTGAACACATGGAAGTCCATCGCCAACCGAGCGACATGCTGCTTTTTATGGGCCATTGGCCCGAGGGTCTGCGCCTGCCTGCTCTGTGGGCTGATGTGATGGAGAAAGCCTATCCCGGCCGCAAGCCGACGCCGCGCCTGGTGGCGACGCCGGGACAAGAAGATTATATGCTCTGTGATAAAGCGAACTGTGAGGTTCTGGCCGCCGAGATTCAGGTGCGAGGAGACTTCAAGCCTTTTGCCTTCGGAGCTTTGCCTCTGGCGAGCAAGCTCAGGCTTTACGCCGAAAAGCCGACCAAAGCCTGGCGCCTCGCCTTCCTCAGAAAAGGCCAGGCGCCCGGTCATGATTTTTAATTAGGGCGTGCACTGAAAGTCGCGGGTATCTTCGAAGGTCCATGACATGAGCGTGCCTTTGTCGGCCGGCGCAATGTCTTGGACGGAGAGCTCCCAATTTCCTTCGAGATTTTCACCTAACAGTTTGTTCAGCGGTTCAAACGGTGTCAGCGTCGTCGGATAAACGCCGTCGATGTTGTCCGCGCTGAAACCCTGACGGTTATGGAGTAACACGACTTTGCCCGAGGGAGATTTTAAAGAGACCTTGAGATCGCCGCGGTAGGGATGTTTGATCGAAACGCCTATCTGCAACTGATCCGAGACGAGGCCACTGATCGGCACGGGGATGACCGAAATCACGCCCGTTGGCGTTCCATCGGGAATAGCGATCTTGGGTTCGACCTTATAGCTGATGATCTGCCCGCGACCGAGACGTAATTCTACCGGTATGGTTTTTGGTTCCACCCCTGCTGCTTTGACGGAAAGATTCAGTTTGATAACGACACCGCAGAGTGCCTCGGCGGCGACAGCCACCGACAGGGGTTCGGAGTTTTGAACCTCAGAACCGATGGGAATCGCAGGCGTCACGCTCGTGCCCTGGCCGATGGTCACCAGCGGATCGGTCGAGGTGAGTTCCACTTGAACTTGGTCGGCCGTCGCTGTTCCCGTATTGCTGACATCGACTTTAAAGACCAGGGTTTCACCCGGATCGATGACTCCGTCGCCGCCGCTGTCGATCACCTGCGAGATGCGGGCTTGTAGGATCGCCTGCGGAACTTCTAAGATGCCGTGCTTGAGAAACTGCAGACGAAAAACTTCCGCATGAGGGCCTGTGGGATAGAGCAGTGTCGCTGCTGCGACGACAGACTGAGCCGCATCGCGCATGGTCGGGGCAGCTCCGAGTCCAAACTGACCTTCGACGACGATGGTATCGACCTGTTCCCGCGGGATGCCTTGCGCGCGTAAGATGAGAAGACTTTGAAAGAGGGGAGTCGACCAGAGTTCATCCGAGCTAAAACCATTGTTCGCCGCCGTGTGAGCAGGATAGCTGCGCGTGGCATCGTAGCGGACAGCGCTGGCATTGAGCACGCGTCCGGGCCAGCAGCTATCGGTCGCGCCGTGTCCATCCCAGCTGTAGATTTCATTGGGCGCGAATTGTTCACCGCCTGTCGTCGTCAGACTATAGGATGCAGCCCAGTAGTCAGCCGAACCTTCGCCCATGCCGCCCGAGTCACCGCCGTAGGCCTGAGGGTTGATTGCATTCTGAATCGCATGAAAATATTCGTGGAGGATGACGTCGGTATCTTCATTGTCATCGACGCAGCCATGACCGTAGGCGATGCGATTCGAACTGGGAATGAAGTGAGAATTGTCATCGCCGTTGACGCCGTTAGCATCGACTTCGATCGGTCCAAACTGCAATCCCGTCTGATCCTTATAGCCGAGACTCTGCAAATAGCGCTGATTCTGGTCGATATGAAAATAGCTCATCGCATCGGTGAAACCATCGACGCCGCGCGTGAATTGCCATTGCCCATCGACAGAGGTGGTCGGTGCGGCGGTGGGGGGTTCAAAGTCAGCGAGGCGAACCCAAGGACCCTGCAGACGGTAGACACTCCCGTCGTAACTGATATCAGGCAGGATGCGTTGGAAGTAAGCTCCCGCGAACTGATCCGCCGGGCTGTCGTCTTCGAGATCGCGGCGCTGCAGGGTCGTGCGTGGATCGGGATCGAAGACCTGCGCCTGTCCGCTCACGGCGCTCAGGTGCTCCATGCTTTGCGTCTGAGGCTGCAAAGCGAAGGCTTTCATCGCGGCGGCGCGATCGATAGCGCTGAAGGAAGAGGGCACTTCACCTCGATAAGAGGTCGTTGGTTTGCGCGGGATACGTTCGTCGCGGATCGAGATTAATTTGCCGGTCCGAGCATCGACGTAAGCGATCCAGGCTCCGAGGGGCTCGGAGACGGCGACGCGCAAGCGATAGGCGAGTCGAATATCGGGGGATGTCCCGACGTAGACGAGATGACTCTCGGGAGCTTCGAGGAGTTGCCCGCGAACGCCCAACCATTGCCAGACGACATCGTAAGCGCGCTCGACACCGATGGCGGTGGTGTCGGTGAGGTTGAGTCCTGAGGCTTTCTGCAGACTACTGAACACCTGTGAGATACGGCCGTCTTTGAGCACCGTGACGACGATAGAAGCCGCATCGAGCGGGAGAGAGCCGATCATTTGCTCGAAGCGAAAGTGAGTGCCGAGGAGACTCGTCTGTTGAGACGTCAAACGCAGATCGGTGACGCCGCGCGTGAGACCTAGTTGGCTCGCGCGTTCCTTGAGGAAAGCGCGGGCGATCGCTTCGGGGTCTTGCGCACTCACGTTTGCGGGGACAGGTGGATACCACAGCTGTCGCGGCCGACCATCGGCATAGAATTGATTGGTCAGAGAATCGGCAAAGGAAGGGAAGCTGATACCGGCAAAACAAAGCGCGGCCCAGCCCTGCAAACGAAGTCGTCGCATCGGGTTTCTCCATGTGAAGCTTAAAAAACAAGTCCCGTACTGAAAGCGACTCGATCGGAGGCGAGGGAATGGGAGCTTCGGGAAGTAATTCAGTACTCATTCGATTATAGAGGGCGAAAGGGAGCCGCCAACAGGGGCGCAACTCGCCTAGCAAGCCTGGGATGTGGGAGTTTTTTTAGTTGGGGATTTTGATGGCCTATCACACCTGTTAAACTATGTTAACAGGTGTATAACCAACTGAAATTAAAATATATTTCCGCAATAGATCAAAAAATAGTTAGATCGGCATGACCTATTTGGACATTGCTCCTTCGGGCGTCAACTTCCTCAGGACAGGTTCGCATTTGCGGTCTCTCTCGACCATGTCCAATACTTCCCAGATCTGCCGATCATTTCCGGGGCAACGCTTTTCCCAAAGGCAGCATCGACCCGACAGACAAGAAAGATCGTCACTGAGACGCTTAAACAGGGAAGGGGTTGATTGGATTCATTTTTTTAGCTATCCTGTAATTTGAACATCCCAAGTTCAAATTACAAGGAAATCTCTAAATGCCTGATATTAAAAGAGATATGGAAATAAAATGCCGTGATCTAGCGAAACACTTCCCCGTCATTACGGTTACAGGTCCTAGGCAGTCGGGAAAGACCACGCTCCTTCGGGCTGTGTTTCCCAATCATGCTTACGTTTTGCTAGAGGAAACCCATCAGAAAGACTTCGCCCAATCTGATCCTGTGGGCTTCCTGGATCAGTTTGGAGTGAATGCAGATATTTTTATTGATGAAGCTCAGCTGGTACCCAAGCTTTTTTCCTATATCCAAGGACGGGTCGATCGGAATCAGAAGGCCGGACAATATATTCTCAGTGGCTCCCAGCACTTCCTGCTGAATGAAGCAGTGTCCCAAAGTCTAGCTGGTCGAGCCGCTATTCTGCAGCTGCTACCTTTCTCCCTCAGTGAACTCGCGGAACGTGAGGGTCTTCCCATCGATGAATTGGGTTTAAAGAAACCTCCTCTCGGCATAAGGGACAGCAGCGGCTCGCTGATGGAGTCTATGTTCCAAGGTTTCTATCCTCGTCCTAGAGCTCAAGGTGTCCCCGTCGTCGACTGGATGCCGGCCTATTATAGGACATATCTCGAGCGAGACGTGAGAAGTCTCGCCAACATAGGCGACCTTGACAGCTTCTCTCGATTCGTTCGCTTGCTCGCTGGTCGATGTGGTCAGCTTCTGGATCTTTCCAGTCTAGGTAATGATGCCGGCATATCTCACACAACGGCCAGTCGTTGGATCAGCATCTTAGAAGCCTCTTTTTTGATCTTTCGACTTCGACCGTACTTTCGAAACTTCAGCAAACGTCTGATCAAGAGTCCAAAAGTCTATTTTATCGATACGGGTCTACTTTGCTACCTACTCGGCATACGTAATGCCGAGGAACTCCTCTTACATCCCCTGCGTGGGCAAATTTTTGAATGCTTTATCATCAGCCAACTCTACAAAGAAAGACTTAATCGCGGACTAGATCCCGACTTCTATTTTTGGCGCGATGCGCAGGGTCTTGAGATTGATGTCGTTTGGGACAGAGGTCCTCAACTTTATGGTCTGGAACTAAAATCAGCGACAACTTTTGTCCCCGATTTTACGCAGTCATTGCTAAAATGGTCTCAGCTCCAGAACGAAACAGGACTTGCACTGAGCGTGATATATGGAGGCGATGATAGTCTTAGCTACAAAGACATGCCTGTCTATAGTTGGCGCAGTCTCTAATCCCGGTGCTACGGGGGTTTTATTTTGGGCGCGCAGTGGAGCCGTATGACCCTTTAAATCAGATTCAAAATGCTTTTCTCGGGGGTTAAATAGTCTCTGGCGCGAAATTAAAAATTTCGCCCAGAGACTAATTAGATTTTTTGTTCGCTAGTATGTTGGCTACAATTAATTGTTCAATGCTAAGGATCTGTGCGATCTTTTCGACATCGATTCCTTGATGAGAAAGTTTGTATACAACTTCTTCAAGAGCCTGCTGTCTGCCTTTTTCTAGGCCTTCCTCTAAGCCTTCCCGTTTGCCTATATCAATACCTTTCTGCATATTCCCCTGGCAGCGATCCTAGGAGCGAAGGTACAAATTCGGAAGTCAGAGGTCCGATTTCCATTGAAAGTCGGAACCGCTACTTCCGATTTTATAACGTAATCGTAGTCGTAATGGGTCGAAAATTGGCTATATCTTTCGCCCACTAATACCTTAGGCTCAAGATATCCTAAAATAAGTCGATTCTTCTTTTTGAAGAAGATAAAAAATAGCGCGCGAGGAAACCTTTGCTTTTAAATCTTACCATCACGGCATTAATGACCTTCGCCCTGACAGCTTGTCAGGATGATGTACGAGTTAAGCTGTCTGGTGGTCAAAAGCCGGCTTCTGTAGAATTCAAGATCGACAGCGCGGCAAACCTCGTGACACGCGAGGCATATACCCTCACCTGGTCGGTGAATCCAGCAGCTGCAACCTACGACGTGCTTGCGGCGAAGGACGCGGATTGTAAAGATGTGATCACTAAGAAAGAAGCCGTAACGGAAAACAGATTGGTGATCGATTTTCTAGCGGATGGTTCTTACTATATCTGCGTCTTTGCCGTCACGAAAAAGGAAAAATTCCCTGCTGCAAACAACGGTGTGCTCCTGACCATCGATACGACCCAGCCCGCGGTGACTGTTCCCGAGGATACACAAGTATTTTCGGCCACCTTTAATCCAGACATCAATATTCAAGATCTCACCAAAGTCTCGGTCAGCTGGAGCCAAATCTCTGGCGATGGAAAGGTCATCTTTGAAGACAAGAACTCGCGATGGCCCAAGCTCAAAGCCGACGTCGATGGTATATATAAGATCAAAGCGATCGTCATCGACGAAGCTGGCAACAAGACCGAGCAATTGTTTCAGTTCAACTGGGATCAGATAGGTCCGGCCGTCGTCATCGATCATCCCCTCGTGACTGCTGTTGCGGCCGCCTTCACTGTGACGGTCGACTCGACAGCTAAGAGCTTTGATTGGACCTATACCGGGCCGGCGGGAGGGGTTTTGACTATCTCGGATGCAGCCGCTAAGAGTCCCACCATCTCCGCGAATTTGGAAGGTACCTACCAGGTCACCCTCACAGCCAAGGATACGACTGGCAATGTGGGCTCTGATACCAAATCGTTTACCTGGGATAAAACGGTACCGACGTTTTCAAGCCAAGCCCTTACGGGACCAGCAAGCGATGGGTTTTTGAGCGGTACCGATAGAGCCTC
>CANJJY010000047.1 GCA_947474445.1 Oligoflexaceae bacterium | reverse complement strand
CCTCTGTTCGCTCGGAATTCTTTGGTCAACTGGGCAGGCCCCGATCAACACGCGATCCGCGAGACCCAATGATGCCGCAAATTCTTTCATAAAGATGTTGCGACGGCTCGTGGCATTTTTTGGTTCAAATGCAACAATGAGCCGCTTTTGAGGATAGAGAGTTCGTAGCGATTCCAAGACGGCTTTGACGGCCGTCGGATGATGCGCGAAGTCCTCGAATACCTCAATGCCGGCTGCACTAGAAAGTCGATCCAATCGCCGTTTGACGCCGGTGAAGCTCGTCACAGCTTCACCGAGAGCATCCAGGGAAAAAAGGGGAGCGTCACCTTGTTCGTGAAGGCGCCAGAAACAAGCGACGGCTTGGCAGATATTTGCCGCGTTATGGGGACCCGCGAGCTGGGTTTTGAACCGTACGATTTGACCACCGGGGACCTGCAGTTTGATGGTCCAATTTAAATCGTTCGGCGAGGGAGGTGGCAGTAGCTCCAGCATGCGAACGTGAGCCTTACTATCGAATCCCTGAGTTGAAACCGCCGTCACCTTATCTCTCAAACCGATTTGGACGAGAAGTTTATGTACGCCCGGATCATCGACGTTGGCGATAATCCTCTGGGGCGCACGCACCTGCTCGAGGAGACGTATAAATTGCGATTCGATGGCTTCTAGATTGGGGAAAATGTCGGCATGATCGAATTCAAGATTATTAAAGAACACATAGCGGGGACGATAATGCAGGAATTTTGAATTTTTATCAAAAAAGGCGGTATCATATTCATCCCCTTCAATCACAAACAGAGGACCGCGACCTAGCGCAAAACTGCGTGGGAGGGTTCGTGGGATACCGCCGATAAGATATCCTGGATCCCAGCCGAGCTGCGTAAGCATGTGGGCCATGAGAGAGGTGGTGGTTGTCTTGCCATGTGTCCCTGCGACAACTATGGCATGTCGCTGTTCGAGGAAATATTGGCCAAGAAAGGCCGGGAAACTTGTATAGGGCACTTGGGCCTCTATCATAGCTTCCAACTCAACATGTTTCCGCGACAAGGCATTGGCAACGACGACGAGCTTGGGCGCAAACCGTTTGATATGATCCGCATCGTAGGGAGTCAGGACGCGGATGCCAAGCTCTTCCAGCATGGTGGACATGGGGGGGTAAAGATTGGCGTCACTGCCTATGACTTGGTAACCAGCTTGCTGGGCCAGTCCAGCAACAGAGGCCATTCCAGTGCCACCGATGCCCATAAAATAGACAAGGTCCCCAGGCTGCAATTCTATAGCGGCGACTTTTTGTAAATTATCCATGCAATGTATCCAAGTCCCAGCTGAGGCGCTCCCCTTCGATGCGCAACGTGCGACCGATGGGTAAAGGCCAGTTTGGAGAACAGTGACCGAACGAAGGAGAAAACCAGACAGGCAAGCCGATACGCGATGCTAGCTGATGGCGGAGTTGATTTTCGGAGTAACTGTCGCGAACCTCACAGCCTACAAAGCGTCCAAGTACAAGCCCTTTGACCCCTCGAAGGGCTCCACTTTGTAACCACTGCGTCGCAAAGCGCAGGATGCGTGCCGGGTTTTCGCCAATATCTTCCCAGTAGACGAGGGCCCCGTCGAGAGAAGGGGGAAAGTAGGGCGTACCGATAAGATTGGTCAGAACTGATAGGCAACCCCCAAATCCCCAACCGCGGATTGAGGGTGCCAACCCACGCCCGAGAAAAAAAAGAGGTAATGAAATGGCGGGTGAATGGCCTTGCATGAGGGCGATGAGAGCTTCAACATCATCGCGGCCGTGTTGACCCCAAAATTCAGTAGCTGGCATCGGCCCATGAATACCTGGCCACGCAAGTTGAGTGAAAAAAGCGGAATGAAGTGCCGATATATCTGAAAAGCCGACGATAGGCCGCGGCTTGAGATTTTTTAATTCGTTCCAAGGTATATGATCAAGGAGGTCGCTGGCGCCATAGCCGCCTCGGCTCGCAAGAAGGATGCTCACGGATGAATCACGAAGGGCCTTAAGAAGTTGGTCGAGCCGTGCTTGAACCGTTCCCGCTGTGAAGGGCCAGAGAGGATCCACGCTTAATCGCTGGTAACGTACTTGCATCCCATCCCGCGCGAGCTCGGCAAGTCGCTGGTCGTTTATAGCCTGAGCTTCGCCACTTGCGGGGCTGACGATCTGTATGAAAGCCTCTGAATGAGCGTGCATGGGATTCCGTGTACAGGGGTTAGTAGATAGACTATAGCAGATGCACAAAAGGAGTTGAAGGGTGCTTCATCCTCTCGAAGGAAGCGATCCACGGAACTCCTTGCTCGTCTTTATTGAAACAGGAATACGAGATGGAATACAAAGTTGATTGCAGGTGGTTCTCGGGCTACAAACCTTGCCAGTTCAAGCGGTCGTGCGTCGCCTGTCCCCATTTCAGTCCCCCCGACCAAAGGATAGCCATCCTTTCGCTCGAGGCGATGGGAGCCGTTTTGCGTTCCACTTGTCTTTTGCCCGCCATAAAGAGGCGCTACCCGAAGAGTCACATCACCTGGATTACGCTGAAAAACACACAAGCCTTGTTGGCCAACAACCCCCTGATTGACAGGATTCTTTTGGCAGACACAACGATGCTACCGACTATTTTGCGGCTCAGGTTTGATACGCTGATGGCAGTCGACAAATCCCTAGAGGCCGGGGCTCTAGCTGAACAAATCAACGCCAAAGAAAAGCGCGGTTTTGGACTTAACGATTACGGGGCAATAGTTCCTTTGAATGCAGCGGCATCCTACCAATACGATGTGGGACTGAGCGATGAGCTCAAGTTTCATATCAATCAGAAGACTGAAACACAGCAGATCACCGAAACCATGGAGCTCGAGTGGAAGCGGGACCCTTACATTCTTGAATTGAGTCCGGACGAAAAGGTGGAGGTTCAGCGTCGTCGTCAAGTCCTCGTCGGTCCCGGCGCAAAAGGTGTCATTGGTTACAATACGGGATGTTCACTGCTCTTTCCCTATAAGAAATTCACAATCAGCCGATCCATTGAAATCATTCGAGCCTGGCGACAGCGATATCCTGAATGGGCGATTGCACTTTTAGGAGGGCCGGAAGATAGCGATCGGCAGATGGAAATGAAAGCGGCTTTTGCAAGCGATGAAAGAGTGATCAATACCCCGACCAGAGAAGGTCTCCGATCAGGAGTCCTGTGGATGGATACAGCCGACCTTGTGTTGTCGGCTTGTTCGCTAGGTCTTCATATCGCAATCGGACTCAAAAAGCCTGTCATTGCTTGGTTTGGTGTGAGTTGTATACAGGAGATCGATGTCTACGACCGGGGTGTGAAACTACAATCTGATGTGACCTGTTCACCGTGTTGGAAAAAGTCATGCGATCAAACGAAAAAGTGCTATGACTCGGTAGCGGTCGAAGAAATTGTCGAAGCAACACGACGCTTGATGAAGTCTCATCTACACATTGAAAACTGAAGCTCTACTTTAAACTACTTCAAGTGTCCCGCACAGCCTAGTCGGGTGCGGGGCGATAACGTATAATTTAAATATTCATCCATCGCGTATCGAAGAAACTGGGTCGATCTATTCCCTGTGGGGGAGAGGAGCGTATCGATGTCTTTTATGACAGAGCGGTATTTCCAAATGTTGGAATCGCACAAGCTCTATGACCGAATTTTTGACGACTACTCTCTGCGGCTATTCGTCGAATATCATGTCGTATGTGTCTGGGCTTACAACTATTTGCTGCGTGACATCTACCAAGAACTCGTCAGCATGATTCAACCTCTTAATTCTCAGTCGCAAAAAGAGGCTATTCGCCTGATCTCAGAGACTATTTTAGAAGAGGAAGTGGAGGAACAAAACGATGGCTCTTTATTGAGTCACCTTGAGATCTATCTTGAAGCTATGCAAGCCCTGGGGGCTGATGTCGGACCCATCCTTAGCTTTTTCGATATGCAGGAATCAGGCTCAACCTGGGAAGAAGCGCTGGAAGAGGCTCGCTTTCCACCAGCAGTCGCGCGATATGCTCAAGGACTTGGACGCATGTTTGCTCGTCCCCTTCATGAAAGAGCCGCTGTTCTCTTCTACGAGGGCGAACCATTTATCCCGGATACTTTTCTCAACCGTTTAGGGCAGCTAGGCGCTAAACATAGCGTGAATCGACTACTTGATTATTTTGAGAGGCATATCGAAGGACTTAAGCGCCCAGGATTTTCTGCATCGGGGCGTCTGGTAGAGATATTTTGTGGAGACAATCCACAACTAAATGATGAGGCGGAAAAGGCAGCTGAAGAAGTGATGAGACTGCGCGTGGATCTCTGGAACAACCTTGCGGATCAGCTGGGAGCAGCTCCAGGTAAGGCTCCTAACCGACAAGGTCTCCGTTTGATCACCAGCGCACTTTAATTAAGCGTTTCGCATAGCTTCGTAAAAGATCAATTCTGACCACGCTTCCCACATGCCTATCCCACCTTAATCAAGGAGGGAAAGCGCATCTTTCAGGTTCTTAAAGCAAAGTTTAGCGCCCGCAGCGCAAAGTATTTCTTCGGGATGTTGGGAGCAGATACCTATGGGGGTCATGTGAGCGGCCATCGCGGCCTCAATTCCATGGGTACTGTCTTCAAAAACAAAAATATTTGCATGGTGGGAAAAATTCCAAGAGAGTCGGGCTGCACCCTTCATGTAGGGTTCAGCATCTGGTTTCGGTCTTTGATAGTCTTCGAGTCCAAGGAAAAAGGGCAAACAGAGACCATGCTTCTTTAGAGCTGCCTCAATAAAGGCACGGGGAGCATTGCTGACAATACCCATGGGTATCTTCCTTGATTGAAGCGCTTCGATAAACAAATCGGCTCCTTCGATCAAAGGAATAGTATGGAGATGATCAAAGACGAAATTTGCTTTGCGTCTGATTAATTCCGCCTGAGCTGTAGGAAATCCGCTGCGTTTGGCTAAAATTGACCCGATTGCCGCAGTGGAACGGCCTACTAGAGTTTGGAGTGATTCAGGATCAAGGGCTTGCTTGAACATTGCGGTATAAGCATCCTGCCATCCGCACAGATGAACGGGTGTGCTGTCGACAATCACACCATCAAAATCAAAGAGAGCAGCCTTAAATTGCATGCGTCAGAAGTCCTTTTCGGTTTCTATGGGATGAGCCCAAGCTCCGGTTGAGCTCGCCATGAACTATGCTCCGGAAGAAAAGAAATTTTCACAGAACTCTTGGTCCCATTCAAGTTAGTCTTACTTTGTGCGAGTGAACCATCGAAAGGGCGATGATGTTGCGTCTCGCTCTTCTCGCTGCAGCGGAGGTCAGCATCTATGGTGCAGAGATTACTTAAGATATCAACAGTTAAAGTCACCGAAGCACTGCAAGCAGCTCTTATGGAATACGCCAATCAGCGACGGTCGGTCGTTGGGCCCGAAGGAATTCTCGTCGCCCTTATGGACCAAAAGGATTCCATTGTCCTTAAGATTTTTGGGTCAATGGATCGAGATGCCGGTGAGCTGAGGTCTGAGATCGTCGATCGCGCCATGGCGGTGATCACTGAGCAACCTCAGTTTCATCAAGGTCAAATCGGTCAGATTAGAATGACCAAAGATGTAGAGAATCTTTTTGAGGCGGGAGATCGCGAGAGGCGGCGAATTGGAGACGCTTTTATCTCCACTGGAGCGCTTTTCCTTGGCAGTTTTGATCGCAGCGTGCCCGGAAACTCACGAATTCTTGAAGAAGTGGGTTTGAGCTATGAGGCTTGCTTAAAAGCACTCGATCAGATCCGCGGTGCCCATAAAATAACCGATCGTGAAGAAGAATCTCGACAAAGTGCGCTTGCTGAATATACCAATGATTTAACAGCCCTAGCGCGCAAAGGTGAGCTTGACCCCGTCATCGGCCGCGACCCCGAAATCGAGCGTGTTATTCAGATTCTCTCTAGGAGAAAGAAAAATAATCCGCTCTTAATCGGCGAACCGGGGGTCGGGAAGACGGTCATTGCAGAAGGATTGGCCAATCGGATCGCAGCGGCAGACGTTCCAGAATATCTGTTGGATAAGCGAATCCTGTCGCTAGAAATTGCGACCCTGCTCGCCGGAGCGAAGATGCAGGGCGAATTCGAGGAAAGATTAAAGAACATTCGTGATGAAGTGATTGCGGCCTCGGGTGAAATTATACTTTTCATCGATGAGATTCATACCGTCGTTGGTGCTGGTCGCGCTTCGGGAGCTTTGGATGCCTCGAATATGTTAAAACCTGCTTTAGCCAGGGGTCAGCTGCAATGTATCGGGGCCACGACCAATCGAGAATATAAGCAGTATATCGAGTCGGATAAGGCGCTGGTTCGAAGATTCGAAGTCATTCGTGTCGAAGAACCTAGTGTTGAGGAAACGATTGAGATTTTAAAAGGCCTGCGAGCAAGCTATGAAAAGCATCATCAAGTGCAATACGGAGATGATGCTCTCGTTGCTGCTGCTGAACTGAGTCAGAGGTATTTGCAAGATCGCAGTCTACCTGACAAGGCCATTGATCTGATCGATGAAGCAGGCGCGATTACCCGGCTTAAAGTCATTTACATGCCGCCTGAAATAAGAAAGCTAGAGAAGCAAAGGCAGGACCTTCAGGAAAAAAAATCCAAAGCATTCAATGAGCAAGATTTTGAGCTAATGGCCCGTTATCAAATGGAATTAGCGCAACTCGAAAAAGAAATCGAAGCAGCCAAAAAGCAGCGCTTAAAGGAAAAAGGGCAACATGATCATATCGTTGATCGCGAAGCTGTAGCCTCAGTCATTGCGAAACGAACAGGCATCCCACTTCTTCGTATGGTTGAATCAGAAGCTGAACGACTCTTGCAGCTTGAAGATCATCTTGGGCGGCGCGTGATTGGACAGTCTCATGCCGTACGTTCCGTAGCCAATGCGATTCGTCGCAATCGAAGCGGCTTGAGGCGACCGAACGTCCCGATCGCATCGTTTCTCTTTCTCGGACCGACCGGTGTAGGGAAAACAGAATTAGCAAAAGCTATTGCGGCCGAGATGATGGACGACGAAGGACGTATCATAAGAATCGATATGTCTGAATATATGCACAAACATGATGTGAGCAAGCTTATTGGGTCTCCTCCTGGCTATGTTGGCTATGGAGAAGGAGGACAACTGACCGAGAAAGTGAAGCGTCAGCCCTATTCAGTCGTGCTTTTCGATGAGTTCGAAAAAGCTCATTCAGATGTATTCAATATCTTGCTTCAGATACTGGATGAAGGTTGGTTGACAGATTCAGAGGGGCAGAAAGTCAGCTTCGCGAATTGCATTATCATCGGAACTTCAAACTTGGGTTCTGAAATCATGTCGGATCGAAAATCGCCGATTGGAATTGGTGCCCAAGTCAATGAATGGTCAAAAGACGAGGAGACCAAAGAAGTTTTTAAAATTGTTAAAAACTATCTGCGACCTGAATTTATCAATCGACTCGATGAGATTATTATTTTCAATCGGCTTGATGCCCAGCAATTTGCAAAAATTGCTGATGTCATGATCAATGACCTTGCCGATCGGCTTTCTAAACTCCACGTGAATCTCGACTTTACGGCCGAGGCTCGCCGACTTCTAGTTGAAATCATTGACACCAATCACTATGGTGCCAGGCCCTTGAAACGAAAGCTCGAAGAAAAAGTCGAAAATCCAATCGCTTCACTCCTCATTCGCGCGAGAAGCGAAAACCCGAGGCGAGCCGTGGTCACAAGGAAAGGAGAGGACTTGGATGTTCAGCTTATCGAGATGAGAGCGGTTGAACGGGTCAATTAGCAGGGTACCCGTGACTCTGAACACTAAGCAAAGAATGTCCATTTTGCTGTCAATGAATTGGCTGTCTTGGTTTCTAGATGAGATAGCCATAGACTAAAATCAAGAGTTTATCTCAAAATTGAGATGTCTGGACCCGACAAGGGAAGACCCAAATTTACTTAAGGTAATTGAGGGTATTTTCTGCCAGCGTGGTTAGATTTTTCTCTTTTTGAAACATGTTCTCATGCTTCCTCGTTAAGTCAAGTAGCACGAGACTCAACGAAGTAGGGCGAGCTTTAACGATTGGTGCAAGTGAGGGCCCCATGGCTGAGCAATGGCTTTCCATTGTGGAGTACGCACGAACCTTTGCAGTCTCAGATATGACGGTTAGACGCCGCATTAAAACGGGAAGACTGCGCGCAGTGCTACGAGAGGGTAAATATTACATTCCCTTGAGCGCAGGTGAAGGCGAGAGGGAGGCGGATATTCCCGCCGATGAGATGATTCACAGCGAATCTGCTGAGGAGATACTCCCGGTTCCTCCCTATGTGTCCGCAGTGCCTAATAGCCTGCACGCTCAGTCCTCAACTAAGCATCTCTCACTTCCCATTAATCGCTCTTTCGAAGATCGAGGCGAAGTTCCTGCTTCGCGCACGGGGGCTAGTTTTAAGACTTTGCCTTTGCAAATGATCCAAAGCCTAGGTAAAGCAGAAAACAGTTTGGTAGATACCCAAGGACTCTTGCAGTACTGTGATCAGAGCCTGACGCGTATCAATTCGATCGAACGTCACCTTCAAGAGGGATATCAACTTCGCCTACAAAACGTAGAGAACCAGTTGAAAATCAAAGATGGTTTGATTGCCCAGCTCAAGCAGCAGGTAGAAGATCTTCAAATGCTTGTCAAATTGATGGAACAAAATCCTAAAGCGCTCGTGTCCGCTCACCTTAAGTAAAGCAGGGAAGCGTCGCCATAGCTCAGGAATCGGTACTGCTGGGAAATTGCATGCTGATAGAGTCCGCGCATTGCTTCATAGCCAATCAAAGCGGATACCAGCATCAAAAGGGAGCTTTCCGGCTGATGGAAATTAGTGATTATGCCGCTGATTCCCCAAGGAGTAATGCGATCATTGCGATGCTTTGGATAGAGAAAAAGATCGGTCTCTAGCCAACTATCTAAGAGCTGACTCGGATCCTCGTTCGCCATGCGACGCATTAACGATTCGAGACATCGCAGAGATGTGGTTCCTACAGCAATGATAGGTTTCTGACTCTGCGCTGCGGTTAATAGCCTTTGCCAACTCTCAGTGCTTACTCGAAACACTTCCTTATGCATCGCATGCTGCGAAAGATCATCAGTTTTTACCGGCAAGAAAGTCCCGCCGCCGACATGAAGAGTCAAGGGTACCAACTCAATCCCTCGCTGTTCTAAAGCCTGCCAAACGCTAGGAGTAAAATGAAGGCCAGCTGTTGGAGCCGCGACAGATCCCTTTTCCCGAGCGTATATGGTTTGGTAGCGTTCACGGTCTCGACTTTGCAGAGAGGGTTCGGCGTCTGGCCGTGCAATGTAGGGAGGTAGAGGGATATACCCGGCTTGTTCCATCCAAATTAAAAAAGCTTCGTACGGTAAGCTGAAGCTAACTTCGATGCAGGGCTGAACGCTGTCCCGATCCTGCGATTCTATTTTTGCCTGGCATTGATCGTCAAGGCGAAGCTTAGTTCCGACATTGAGCTTTCTAAAAGGTCTGCCAAGAGCTTGCCAACGATTTTGTGATCGATCGATGACTTTAAGCAGCATGAGCTCAATGCGGCCACCATGAATGGTTTGCGCCATTAATCGCCCAGGTATAACGCGGGTATCATTAAAAACAAGATGAGTACCAGGTACAAGTAGGTTTGGAAGCTCAGCAAAGTTCCGATCCTGCAGATCACCAGCAGCGCTACGGACCAAGAGGCGCGAACCACTGCGTTCGCTGAGGGGTTCCTGAGCGATCAGCTGATCGGGCAAATCGTAGTTAAAATCAGCGAGGGTTAGCTTTTCCATTTGGCACCTTTCGAGGGTGCCGACTATGGCATGAAAAATGGCCTGAATGCAAGACTGGCCTTAAGACTTGTCTTTACTGCGCAAGACAAAATCATCGTAATGACTATAGAATTTTTGGGTATTTCGACTTTCTTCGATTTCTTTTTTGAAAGGATATGAAATCGCCTGCATCATCCCTGGCAAGAACTGCTCCCAATATTCATCGACTCGATCCGCATCAGTCGTCCGTAACTCAAGTGTGACAGTTGGAATATGTCTTTCATTGCCTGCAAAATTTCCGAGTGAGCCCGGGTAAAACGAATAATCTACAACCCGATAATTATTCGATTTTTTTGAAATAGCCGCAGCTAAAGCGCGAGCTTTCGTTTCGGTCACCGTCAGCGAGCCACCTTTTTGATCGCCTGGACCGTCGTAATCGAGAAATCCCAAAGGCGCGTGTATAGACAGAATTTTGTCTGGCTGAAACTCGTCGATCAATCGTACCTGAAAAATCGTCTCAATCTCAGAGTTGGGAAAGTGACCAGGAAAATGGGGGAGGCTTTTATTCCGAGCGGACTGCCATGTCGCCAGCGATTTCTCGTACCAATCGAGTGTGAAAAAATTTCGATTGGGATCCACGCCACGACCATTGGTCCTTTGAGCTTTATCTCGCAAAAATCCATCTGGGTTAACCAGCGGTGCAATCACAATCTGTTGATCAGCTTTGATGAGTTCAGGATGCTCCAATAGGTGCCGCGCTAAACGAAAGCCCATAGGCAAAGGGGTTTGTTCGTCAGGATGAACGCCGCTCAAAAGCAAAGTCGTTTCATGTCCGGATCCAAACGTCACAAACAACAGCGGATTTTTGTCTCCTGACTGCATTGTGGCTTGCCACTTAACTCGACCACAGGGGTCCGTTTCCCACCCATTTTTCTTAAATGAAAGACCTAATTTATGGCAAAACGAAACGATGTCCTGGTTTTGACGCTCAGAAGCGATCCGAAACGCAACTTCGGATTCAGGATTTATAGAAGAACTTGTAATGAAAGCCCGTCGCATAAGGTCAGAATAGTGCAGATTTTCTGCCATGGCAGATCCCGCACCCAGAAGGGAAAGCGCTGAAGATTTGATCAAAACCGATTTCATAAGTTGGTACATGGTTCCCTTTCAAACGCTTTCACTTATCTTTTCGACATGATTTCATGTTTCAGTCCATGAAAACAAAGGGCGGCCTTCATGAAGGCCATTCCAGATTGGGATATTGGCCCGACCGTGAAGACAAATCGTCAGAGCTGCCTTGGCGAAATCAAAATGATCCAGCTGCGATTGGCTCACGCACAGCAGTCTTAACGACTTTTGCTGCGTAATCCACTCTGCGAAATCAACTCCTTGTTGCCGCGATACACCAATCAGTGGCAACGACCAGGGGCGATCGCAGAGATAGGATTCAAGCGATCGGTCGGGACTCCAAGACTCTAAAATCAACAAAGGACTTCCGGGCTGTTTGCGAGAGATAACGCCGCGATTTTCTCTTCGCCACTGATAACTAGCATGCACGAGAGCGAGGCTCTGAGGCAAAGACAAAGCGTCTTGAAAAGAAAGACTAGCTTCCTCCATGACCCTCAAAATTTCTTTGCTATCCTTGGCATCCCAATCGCTGATGAAGAGAATCCGGGAGCTCATACAGCCTTTTTGTCCTAAACTTAAGGCGTCTTTCCAGATGAGCGGTGCGGCCGTTGCTGCCTCGTGAGCTGCAACGAGCGAGGCTGTCAGATGCGTACCAAACCCCTTGATCGGCCAGGGGCAGTCTCGGCGCAGACGAGCCACTGTGTCCGTGCTACCGAAGACCATAAGCGCATCAATCTGAGGTGAAATGCCTTCGCCTAAACGAAAGTCTGCCGGTAACCACGAAAGATCGATCACCTCTCGCATGTGGGAGGCCCACCATGCGGGAATTTTTTGATGAGCCGAGGCCCTCAGAATGACTTTCAGTCCCAGTAATCCGGCGAGACTAAGCGCTTGAAAGGGAGCGATGGAATGGGTCCGGGGAGGGATGATGAGCCATCGCTTTGCAAGGTCAACGCGTCCGTCAACGGCGCGCAGAGCTGCATTCACCCATTCATGACTTTGAGTTGGCAAGCTTGCCCTTAGATCGATGAGCACTTGATCAGCGAGGATGAGGCTGCCCAACTCAGATGCAAAATAATCTCTAGTTAAGGGATGATCCAGCCAGCTTTCCCAGAGCTCACTAAGCTTTATTGCTTTGGCCATCAGATTGGTCGCGCCGCTCCTATTCCAAAACTCAGGAGGGCTGGACGGGACGGAAGCAGGTGGGGCAACGGCTGTTTGGATCTCTTCAGCGAGCAAGGAACACCCTTTCAAGGGTGTGTAAGGAACGCGGCCAAAAAGCTGGAATGAACCATCAGACCGAAGATGCGCTATATCCTCTGTTCTAATCGGGCAAGGCAGATCGATGCGCATCGAGTCGTCGAGAAGTAGACTGCCTATGCCTTGGGTAAGACTTTCACCCTTTGTATTAACGACGCGCAGGCCAACCCAAGATGGAAAGCGGAATACCCTCTCGGCGAGAGGGGTGTCACCCTGTCTTGGCGCAGAAACAAAATCATAGGCTTGGCTAGCAAGCTCACACATCCCGTATTCACTGACGATAAAGTCCGGCAAGACGCCGAAACTCTCTTGGATGAGCTGATAGAGTTCGGATCGATCAACCGAACGGCTTTTGCCTTTAGTCCCTCCCGTTTCGATGATCACACTTCCCTCAGGCAAGAGGCAACGTCGGCCACTATCGGCAAACTGAACCAAGTGAAAGGCTGTCGCGAAAAGCCATATCGGAGTCAAAGGGGACGTGATGTCCTCTGAAACATAGCGAAGGTCTGCCTCCTCACCTATCCAAGCGACCATCTGGGCCAGACTCGAACTTGGCCAGTCCGCAGGAGGAGGAATCATACTCCAGCCAGAAACTGCTCGTGGATTTTGGAAGTAATGCGACATTACAGCCCAAAATGCCTTCGATGACGAAGATTTGTAGAGATTTAAGCCCTCACTGCTAAAAGGCGAAACCGATCGATCAATCTGTGTCGTGCCACTCGAGAGAAAAACGCGGGCGGGTTCTTTGTGAAGCGCCTGCATCCAATAGCTTGCGTCGAGTTTTAAACTTTCAATGGGCAGGATATGATCGTGGCCGAAAGTTTCTTGCAAGGCCGCGCGAAAAAGGGGGTTCGGTGCCGAAAACTCGCCGAAATTTGTCTGGAAACTTGGAGAAAACAACGAATTTTCGTCGGCAGCTAACCATTGTTTCTGTCTTTGAAGTCGACAACCTGATTCCATAGTCATGCCCTTCGCCGTCTGCAGGGAAGCACAATGTCGGGAGGTGCTCGCTGGGGTTGGCTTATGCCATTTAAGCGAGGTAAAGTCTAGGGATATCCTAGGGAAACGAAGCGCGAAAGTCCCCTCAGTTCCTCGGCAAGCGGGCTATCCAAAGCCCTTCGATTCGGCTAGAATCGTCCAATTGCAGACTCAGGACGTTGCGGCTTGCAAGGGAAACCAGCATGACAACCCAGTATTATCTCAAACTAGCCCAATTCGAAGGGCCGCTGGATCTGCTCTTACATCTCATCAAAGTTAATGAAATCGATATCTTCCATATTGATATCTTCAAACTCACAAAACAGTATCTCGAGTATCTTCGTATTTTAAAATACGACGACTTGGCCGATGCGGGCGAATTCATCGAGATGGCCGCGACCTTAATTGAAATCAAAACAAAAATGCTGCTGCCGGGTCAAGAAGCTAAGGGCGAAGATGGTCTGTTGGCAGAAGACGACCCTCGCTTCTCGCTCCAAGAGAGGCTTATCAAGTACGAAATGATCAAGCGCGCGGCAGAACATTTAGGGCGAAAGCCACAGTTTGGGGTTCAGATACGATCGAGCCTTGAATGGCAGAGGTTGATGCCGCAGTATGCAGAAATTGAAGCGCCACTTGAAGGCGATCCGGCAGCTTTAGTCATTTTATTTGAGCAAATGTTGCGTGAGCTTACAGAGCGAAAACCACCGGTTAAGCACGAAGCGAAAATGCACACCGTGACAATGGAAGAAAAGATTATCGAACTCGGCAAGATCATTGAAAGCGTGAATTTTGCTTTATTTCAAGGTTTCTATAAAAAATTCCAGTCGCGTTATGAGCTGGTGGTCTATATCTTGGCGACGCTCGAGCTTTGCAAAAGTGGCCGATTTAAGGTTTATCAAGAAGTTTTGAATGGTCCTCTCTGGATTTATCGCAGTGACCTCGAACCATCGCAGCTTCCCCTTCAAGTCCACCAAGAGTCCGAGATCGTTGACGTCGGTAGCGTATAGGAAGAGAAAAATTGAGCGACGTGTCAAAGAAGAAAACAAAGCATCCATCTCCACAAACCGTGGAGACTGACCTAGAGCCGACAGAACAAATGGATGCGTCCATTGAAGGGGAATGGGAGCCTGATTGGACAGCCGAAGAGATTGATCGCGAATTAGATTCGGATCGACCAGAAAGCTTGTTTGCGCCTGAGAGCCCCTCCTTTGAAGAGGAGGGCGAGGAAGAACCGGAAGATTTGAGTTTTGACCTCTACGAGGCTCCCGTAGCGGAGGAAACTCCCGATGCGGAAGTCCGCGAAGGATTGATGCGATGGGATGAAGCCCTCACACTTGAAGGGCAGGTGGAAGCCGTCCTCTTTGCTGCGCCAAAGCCATTATCAGTCTCTGAACTCGGTGAAATTCTTCAAGATGAGGAAGGGCTTCCCGACTTGGGAGAAATCGAGAAAGTGGTCAATTCCTTGTCCAAGCTTTACAAAGAGCGCAACGGTGGATTTCGTCTGGAGCACGACAAAGGAGTTGGGTTCCAGTTCAGAACCGTACCAGCGGCTGCACCGCTTATGGAACGCATGTTTGCCTCACGCCAACGTCCCCTGTCGCGGGCCGCTCTAGAAACATTGGCGATCATTGCCTATCAGCAACCCGCGACACGCGCCGACATTGAACATATTCGTGGTGTTGACGCAGGCAGCATTATCAAAAACCTGCTCGAGCGCGAACTGATTGCTTGCGTGGGGCGCAAGGACGATGCAGGCCGTCCCATGATGTTTGGCACATCAGCGGAGTTCCTTCGCGTTTTCCGTATTCAATCGTTGGATGATTTGCCTCCGCTTTCGGCTTTCCAGCCCGCTCCCGACGTTATGGCTGAAGCCATGCATCGGCTGGAAGAAGGTGAACATGAAATTGATGTTGAAACCTTCATCGAAGATCCTGAACAAGAGGCTCCAAGTGTGTCACAAGGGCTTGGTCTGCGGGCTGTTTCAGACGAATTTGCTGCCTCTGAAGCGGCTTTTCAGGTAAGAGATTCCGACACTCAAGCGCCTGCCGGAGACCCCCGCTCCGGAGCCCGTTTTGATGCAAAAGGAATCGACCAAGATGACAGAAGATACGAAAATCAGGATCCAGAAGTGGCTTTCTCAGCTGGGAGTAGCGTCGAGGAGGGAGGCCGAACAGATGCTCGCAGACGGGAGAATCTCGATCAACGGCCGCGTGAGCAAGGAGATGGGGATAAAGATTGAGCCGGGTCATGATCAGATTTCGATCGATGGTCGTCCCGTGCAAGAAGCCGAACCTCCCCGGGTTTACTGGATGCTCCACAAACCGGATCTATGTTTGACCAGTCGAAAGCCTGAAGAAGGGAAATCGACCATCTTCGAGCTGCCTTCCCTGAAACATATCAAATTCATGCTCTATCCAGTCGGCCGTCTCGATTTTAGAACGGAAGGCTTACTGCTTTTGTCAAACGATGGGGAATTGGTCCATCGTCTGACGCATCCCCGTTTTAAAGTTCCGCGTACCTATCAGGTTCTCGCGACCAGACGATTGACTCCTGAGGAAGAAGGAATCGTTCGTCAAGGTGTTCCCCTCGAAGATGGGGTGACGCAGCCAGCAACTCTAGAATTCCTTCAAACGAAGGAGCTTGGCATGAGTCGTGGGGGGTGGTACCTGATGAACGTCTTTGAAGGACGCAATAGACTCGTGCGGCGAATTTTTGATCATTTTGATGCGAAGGTTGTGCGGCTTATTCGTATGGCCTACGGAGAAATT
The DNA here is from genome assembly GCA_947474445.1 of Oligoflexaceae bacterium. Classification (GTDB taxonomy): domain Bacteria; phylum Bdellovibrionota_B; class Oligoflexia; order Oligoflexales; family Oligoflexaceae; genus Oligoflexus. The sequence goes on along the minus strand of CANJJY010000047.1, from coordinate 207 downwards.
TATTTACCTGACGATCTGAAGCCAGGCGAATACAGGCAGCTGACATCGGCTCAGATCAAATATCTCAAACAGCAGGTGGACCTCGCGTAGGTGAGGTCTAGAAGAGGGCTAGAACAGAAGAACAATAATCTAGACGAATCTATCCATGAAAGGTATCTTCACGATCGTCATACATCTGTATGGAAAATCTGTACTTGTAATCTTTTG
>CANJJY010000046.1 GCA_947474445.1 Oligoflexaceae bacterium | reverse complement strand
GGATCGTCTGGAACTGCTCTTCACTGCGCATCGTATAGGGATGAACGAGAAGCCCGGCCGCATGAGCCCAGGCGACGAGAGGCAATATTTCGCCGGTGAGACTGTCCTTGGCTTCGGCGACGCCATCGCCATTGAGATCAATGGGATCGACGGCCTTGGTCAAGATGAAGCTGCCTTTCCACGGGCCAATTCCCTGGGCATAGCTCGCTACAAAATTCTTCAGACTCTGGGCCGTGGCGAGATCTCCGTAAGTCTGGGGCTTGCCCTGGACCGCCAGGTCATAGGGTTGCGTATCAAACCCAGCCATCAACTGGATGAGCGGGAGGCTGAGTCCAGCGGCCGCCAGCTGCGGTTTCAAAACGTCTTTGAGGTTGCTCACTTCAAAGGACTGAATGAACACGCGCGCAGGATCGGTAAAACCCTTCTCGATCAGAGTGGCGATGAGTTTGTCTTCGAGAGGCAGACCTTTGTCCCTAAAGTAAGTGGGATGCTTAGTCTCTGGATAGATGCCGACTTTACGTCCGGTTTTTACCTCATAGGCCTGCACGAGATCGATCACTTCGCTGAAGGTCGGAATCGGAAAAAGGCCGTTGTAGCTCTGATCGCGATAGGGACGGCTTTGAATCGCACGGATGGTCTTGAGTTCGTTCAGCGTAAAATCTTCGACGAAGAAGCCATTCACTTCGCTGCCATCGACGATCTTGGTCGTGCGACGGGGGGCAAACTCCGGGTGCTGCGCGACGTCAGTCGTCTCGAGGATGTTTGGCTCATGACGAATGACCAGAACTCCGTCGCGCGTGATGACGAGATCGGGTTCGATAAAGTCGGCACCCATTTCCATAGCCAATTGGTAGGAGGCGAGCGTATGCTCAGGACGATAGCCCGACGCCCCCCGATGACCGATGACGAGCGGCCTTTGGCCGTGCAGAGTGAGGCCGGCATAGGGACTTGTTGAATTTTCCGAAAGGCCGAGGCTAGGCAGAGCCAAGAAGACAGATACAAGCGAAGAGCTGAGGAACTTACGAAAGGACATCTCTATTCTCCCGGGAGATCAGGTTTGTCGAGCAAGCGCGTCCGACTCTATGCGTCTCTTATCGATATTGGAGAAAGATCGTTTGAAGAGCTAGCAAAGAACAGGCGTCACAAAATGTCCTTTGTCTCAGCAAGACTTTCAGCTATATCTCGAAGAATTGAGTTTACAGTTGTGAGGGGAATGCTCTAGGTGTCATTGCTTAGGGAGGCCCTGTATCAACGAGACGTCGGAGGATGACAGATGGATGAAACGGGGCAAGACGGGGCGGCAGGGATCGAAACCATGGCGATGGCGGGGAACAATCTGAGTTCTCAGATACCGCCCGTCGACTACGAACGCGAAGCCCTCGCCTTTCACGAGGCGGCGCCGCGCGGCAAGATAGGCATTGTCCTCACCAAGCCTCTGGAGACGCAGCGCGATCTCTCTTTAGCCTATTCTCCCGGCGTCGCAGGACCCTGTCGCCTGATTGAAAAAGATCCGGAGCTTTCCTTTCGCTACACGGGCCGTGGCAATCTCGTGGCTGTCATTTCCAACGGAACGGCCGTCCTCGGCCTCGGCAACATCGGAGCCCATGCGGCCAAGCCGGTGATGGAAGGCAAGGCGATGCTCTTCAAAAAGTTCGCCGGCATCGATTCCTTTGATCTTGAAATCGCTGAAACCGATCCCGATGCTTTGATTCGGATGGTGGCGGCGCTTGAACCAACCTTTGGCGGCATCAATCTAGAAGATATCAAAGCGCCCGAGTGTTTTTATATCGAAGAACAGCTTAAAGCTCGCATGAATATTCCCGTCTTTCATGACGATCAGCACGGGACGGCTATCATCGCAACGGCCGCCTTGCTCAATGCCTTGGAGCTAACGGGTAAAAGCATCGAGACGATCGAAGTGGTGTTCTCGGGCAGCGGCGCAGCGGCCATCGCCTGTGCTCAGATGTTTTTGACCATCGGCGTGCCCCTCGAACACATCTTAATGTGCGATAGCAAAGGCGTCCTCCACGCGGAACGCAGCGACCTGAATGCCTACAAGCGGCGCTTTGCGCGTGTGACGCCGAAGCGGCATTTAGCAGAAGCATTGTGTGAGGCCGATGTGTTTGTCGGCGTCTCTGCAGCGGGACTGATGAGCAGCGGCATGCTCCGATCGATGGCAGCCGATCCTATCGTGTTCGCCTTGGCCAACCCTGATCCAGAGATCACGCCGCAAATAGCGCATGCCGCACGCAAAGACGTTATCATCGCGACGGGACGCAGTGACTACCCGAATCAGGTGAACAACGTCTTGGGCTTTCCCTATATCTTCCGCGGGGCGCTCGATGTCGGGGCGCGCACGATCAACGAGGAGATGAAACGTGCGGCGGCGATGGCGATCGCTGCGCTGGCCAAACGCGAAGTGCCGGCAGTGGTCCAGGCTATGTATCAGAATGAGGGCATCCTTGGCTTTGGTCGTGACTATCTGATTCCAAAGCCGAACGATCCTCGGGCGCTGGTCGAAGTCGCAGCGGCTGTCGCCGCTGCGGCGATCAGCTCAGGCGTTGCGCGGCGGCCTCTCGATATCGAGGCTTATCGCGTGCAGTTGGCCCAAGGTTTTCTGCACTAGGCCACGCAAGGTCTTTGACGAGATAAAAAAAGCCCGCTTCAAGGAAGTGGGCTTTTTGTTAGGTAGTAAAAACTCGAATACACATCGTTTCACAACTTACTTGTTCAGGGCATCCAAGGGGAAATACGCAGGCCCGGCAGGTAGAGAATAAAGAACGTTGTAGCTATCTCCCGAACCGATGATGTTGCGATAGAGGGACAGGGCCCCTTGCTCGGCATCAAAAGAACCTATGGCCTGGACAAGAGACAAGGGAATGCTTTCCCTGGTCTGGGCGGCGCTGATGAACTCCAGGCCATAGATGGCCTGCGCATCGGGACCTTCTGCATTGTTAAGATCTTTAATCAAAAAGCTAATGCTCTGCACCACACCCTTGTGATTGAACTGGAGCGCATACGCTTCATTCCCTGATCCGGCTATCAGGGTCGCGCTGCTGTCGACCACGACGACGGCATCCAAGGAGTTGTCTCCAAAATCGAAGACGAGGACGTTGCGACCTTCGCTCTTGTCCTTGAACTCTTGCAGCTCCGCTGGGTCTGATGATGCTGGCAAGGAACTCAGCTCTCGACTGGGCATGACGCTGACTTTGACGTCAGAAGGAGTCGCGATGAGGCTCATCGAGGTCAGAAGCGAGCCAATGCTGGTGATCATCAATTGCAGTTTCATGACGGACCTCTATCAAATGAAGTTGCGAGAGTGAGTGAAGTTCGTAGTGGCTTGCAATTTCTTTCTAGTCCCGCATCGCTCAAAAATCAATGGTCGATCGATGGCCTATCATCAGTAAGAGTTTATTAAAATTTCACTGCTCGGCACGCGTATGTTTTATGCTCTGTCTTTCAAGACCTTGCCAATCAAGTTGTCTGGATGGTCAGTTAAAGATGAGACCCATGTCTCCTTTCACTTTTTTTTGCTTCCTTAGGCGATGCATGAATGCTGCATACTTGGGAAAAAGACAGCGGGAAAAGTGAAAGAATCAATCAGCGTACTCTCATCTCACATCAAGGGATCGTTGCCGCAGGGTGAGATGCGGTGCCGCCCTCACCCGACCGAGGAGAGCAGAGGGTGAAGCGAATCCGCTGGACCGACGCAAAACTTGGAACTTCAAAAAAATGCTCAAGGCGACCTGTCGAAAGGGAAGAAAATCACCTGCCGACACGAGTGCTCACGCCGTCTCGTCTCCCCTTCGCAGGGCTCTAGACTACGTCAGACATGAAGAAAGAGGCGGAGACTCGCTTTCAGGAAGGGGAAAACCACGCCTTTTAGAGGTAGGGCTGATGCGATAGCGAAAGTCCTTCCACATTGTATTCATGATGAACAATCACAACCTCTGAACCAGATAAAAGCTGTTTACCATCGCACCAGCATCTGTCAGCTTTCTCTCCAATATTCTCATGTTCCATTCGTAGGACTTACTTGCCATGAAATTCAAGCTAGGCTTTGCTTGGATCCTCGCCACTGTGGGCAGTGGTGGATCCCTATCTGCTCAAGAAACTCTCAAGATCGACAATAAGCTTCCACCGCGCGCCGGCTCCAAGGCGACCGAACGGATGGAAGTCACCGGCTCTCGCTTGAAGCGCATCGATGTGGAAGGGGCCATTCCCGTCAAGGTTCTCGAATCCAAAGACTTCGAGCGCGCGGGCATCACCACCTTTTCTGATATTTTCCGCAATCAATCGGAAAGTACCTTTGGCAATTACAATGGAACATCAGGCGATATCTCGGCGGGACAAGCGACGATCAACCTGCGTGGCCTCGGTGGTGGTCGCACGCTGATCCTCGTCGACGGACGTAGGCTGCCGGCCGACGCATCGCTCGGCGGTACCAACATCAACAACATCCCCATCGCGATGGTCGATCGGGTCGAGATTCTCAAGATGAGCGCCTCGGCTGTCTATGGCGCGGATGCTGTCGCCGGCGTCATCAACGTCATTCTCAAGAAAAATGTCTATGGGTCGGAGGTCTCCGCCCGCGCGAGCACGACTCAGGATGGAGGAGGCGAGGAAAGACGCTTTGATGCCGTGACGGGCGTGCAGCTGGGTCAGACCAATCTCACCCTAGCGATTGGAGCCAGCCAGCATACTCCTCTCTACTCGCGCGAACGCGATCAGCTTTGGAAGACACGCTATCCCTATAATACCAGTGCCTATACCAACCCAGCCGGAACATTCAGCTGGGGATTGCTCAATCCGGACAAACCGAGCGATACCAACGGACTCTACGCCTACCATCCGAGCGAGAACTGTCCTCAGGAAAATCAAATCGCGTATCCCGACGATCCTGAGAACGTGATGTGCCGCGGCTCGCGGCGCGCCGGGAGCACCGGACAAGAGACGCGCGCGACCGACACCTGGTTTGTAACCACTCACGCCGAGAGCGAATGGACGAGTCATCTGCGAAGTTCTCTGACCGTCCTCCTCGCCGATCGTCAGGGCTCGTCTGAACGCGTCAATCGCTTTGGAACAACCGATCCTGTCGATAGCGGCGATTACACCCTCCTCTTTAAAGATGCGCCCGCGGATATTCGCAATCAAGCGACGCGGCTCGGGCTCACCGCAGCGGAGGGCAGTCAGATCAAGATTGCGTCAGGTAATCTCAGCCCTGAGGTTCTCGGCTCTACGGCCTCGCGCGATCAAGCCCGCGGCGCTATCCTCGGCATCAACGGCGATCTGCGCGGAGGATGGGAATGGCATCTCGATATGTCCGGCTTTCAAACCGAACGCCGTCGCTACTACAACAATGTCGATGACAAGCTCACGCTCAAAGAAAGTGTGTTTCCAAACGACGGCGGAACGCCAAAATTCAATCTATTCAATCCGGATGGCTCTCAACTCGATAGCTTTTTCACCAACCTCTATGGCCGCGAAGTCAATGGCATCGCCGGAGCGACGACCTATGTGAACGGCGATCTCGTCACTTTGCCAGCTGGCACGGCATCGATCGCGATGGGGCTCAACTTTCAAAGAGAAACTTACGAGCTGATCGCCGACGAGAAGGACAAGGAGTTTGTCGGCGATAAACCGCGCTATTGGGGGAGCATGAACGCCGACGGGCGCGGGCAGCGTGAGATCGTCTCGGCCTTTGTAGAAACCAACGTGCCTGTCGCCGAGCGATTGGAATGGGGGCTAGCAGGGCGCTTCGATCAATACAGTGATTTTGGTGGCACCTTCAACTACGGGACCAGCGTTACCTACGCCCCAACCTCCATCCTCAAGTTACGCGGTAGCTATGGTACCAGCTTCAAGGCTCCTGATCTGTCGCTGCTCTTCAATGCCTCCGATGGCGGCTATCGATCGGTGCGCGACGAAAAATACTGCGACGTGAGTCTCGGCAAGGATAATCCCTGCGGCGAACGCAGCACCTCCTATTCCACCTACGTGAATAGCCCCGGCAATCCCGACTTGAAAGAAGAATCGGCCCGCTCCTTTAATATCGGCTTTGTCCTCGAGCCGACTGAATTTTTCTCCGCGACGACTGACTATTGGAGCGTGGTCATCGACGGGGTTCAACGATCCGAGAGTCTGAATCTCTTGATCGAAAGGGAAATTCGCGGCGAGAGTACCGGTCAATCGAAGATTGTTCGCGTCACTGACGCGGGCGCCGACAATCTCGGGCGCATTGCCCGCATCGATTCCACCTACTCCAATCTCGGCCAGCTGCGGAGTCAGGGTGTCGACATCGGTACTTCCTTTCACACTTCCGCGGCGGGAGCGCGGTGGAGCTTTGATACTAACTATTCCAACGTGATTTCTCGGAAAGAAAAGCAGACGAATGAGGGGCCGATGGAAGAGCTGGTGGGCGCCTACAGCGTTCCCCGCTATCGCGTCAGCAATCATCTAGGCTGGAGCACCAACGCGCACAGCGTGGGTTTTGACGCGCAGACGACCGGCCGCGTAGAGAACTCGAAGTTTGATACGGATCCGTCCTATGGCTACATCGCGGCATGGACGCGCTACGATGCGAACTACAGCTGGAGCCATCCTTGGCAGGGATCCGTCTCGCTCGGTGTCGCCAATATCGAGAATAAGATTCATACGGTGCATTTGGTCAATCGCGAGACCGGTGCGGTGGCTTACGACTCGACGCTGAGCGATATAGCGGGACGTAGTTATTATGTTTCGGCCAAGCAGCGCTTCTAGGCTACAGGATGTAGATTGACTCCGATCGTGATGGGATAGGTCTCTAATTGATAAAAAGAGAGCCTCAGCCTGAGCCGCTCTGCTAAAAATCGCTTTCTCTAGTGTTGTTTCATCAAGCTGATGATGTGGTCGATGAAAGGCTTGCCGTTGGCTTGCTTCGCCGTGGTCGCATCCCAGTAGCCGGGATTGCCGTTTTGTTTCAAGACGGGGTTCCGGTCCAGTTTCTTTTCGGCGGTTACGGCGATGGGGTAGATCAGGGTGTAGTTTCCGCTACTCTGATGGCTCGCAAGGTTACTGAGCGCTGCGGTCTTCTGGGCTGGACTCAAAAGGGCTAAAAAGCGGTCCATCGAGCTGAGGTTGCCGAGGGTCTGGGAATTGAAGTATGCGAACACCTGCATATTTGGTTCGGTCTTTTTGAGAGTCGAAACCAGTTCGGGATTGACGGTCGCCAGGGGCAAAGAGCCGTCATTCGAAACCGTTACCCAAATACAGTTGCCGTCCGCTAGGCCATAGGTTGGATAACTGCCCCCGTTGGCAAACAGCCCACCCCAACCAGCGTCCAAGACTTCTTTCTGCAAGAACTCTTTCATTCCGTCTGGATCGGCAGCCAGAGGGTTCTTTGGGATACGGTTGAAAGTAGACCAGTTCTTGAGGAGGACGACGTGGGGAGCACGTGCTACGTATTTAAGGGCAAGACTCTTTTTCATACTGACGCGAAAGGCTTCGATTCCGGATTCATCTTCTCGACCGATTTTGTCCAAAAATGGATTGAGCCCACTGCCGGTTACAATTTGTCCGCCTGCAGCATCTTCTGCGGCCAGCAAATAGTCGTCGAGACTTCTATCACCAATTTTGACAGATGGATCAGGCTCTCCGCTCATGAAATCGACTAAATTGATCGGTTCGCCTACTTCACTTCGTATGCGTTTGATGAGATCTAGAATCTGTTGTGGAGTCTGATCCTTAACCGCCCATTCATTGTGGACGATCGCCTCTATATAAATATATTTCTTTCCGAGACCAGAAACGCTGCCGTTGGGAGACAATTGTTCCGTCTTTGAAGACGGATTTACTTTCTTCGCATCTGAACAGGCAGGAGTGAATGAGAGAGAAGCAAGGAGCAGTAATAAACTTTGGTGAAAAACTTTAGAAATTTGGATCATAAAATTATGCTCTTTTTCAGTTGGAATGCTGCGAGAGTCAAAGGAACTGGAAGTGGAGTTTAGAGCTAGACAGAGGAGTTCATTTACACCGTACCTTTCATGGGGAGAGAGGAATTTTCTCACCTTGTTATGAGCCAACCTGACCACGCTATTGACCTCTCATAGAGAAGCAGATCGCAATTGTTAGGCTCGATCGAGGCTATTAAAGTGAGAGAGTTCCTCGTTTTAAATGGCTTTTCAAAATCAGAGGGACGCCACGCCCGTGGCGATTCAAAGCAAGCCTTAAGCCACATAAAATTTAGTAATTACGCAAGTTTTCAACTTGTCTTTTGCTGTCGATTCCTTATAAGGCAAAACCCGAGTGGCAAGGGAGGTAGCCGTCGCAGAAACCCATGGCCAGATTCTTTGCGGGTGAAAAGAAATTCGATAGCTCACCCCCTCCGGAATCCTACGCTGGATTTTTGAATAGCCTAAAAGACAGACGAATTAGGGGGTTGGGGATCTAAGAAATACGGAGCCACGGCTTTTACGAGGATTTTGGAGGAGGGGAATAGCCTATGATATGATGCTTGCATCAGAGGTCTCCCGCATAGGACGAAGTCATGCTGTCTTCTCGCCCAAGCAAAACGCATCTTAATCCCCTCGCTCGCTCGCTCGTCTTTGGCCTCCTCGTCGCCATGGTCGCGGCGTGTACCCATGGCCAAGAACAGACTGAAGCGATCGAAGAGGTCAACGAACCTCTGGCAGCCGTCGGCCTCGCGGTCTCGGCGCAAGATCCGATCGCGCCGACCGTCGCTTTTCTCATGACGCAGGCGGGCACCTGCACAGGAACTTTGCTCAAACCTGGTCTCATCCTCACCGCGGCTCATTGCGTGGTCGGTCATGAGGCGGAGGTGCGGATTGTGTTCGGAATGGGGTATCTGGCGAGCGAGCAAAGAGTCGAGCTCCGCGGCCAGGCCGTGAGACATGAAGACTTGAATATCGATCTCGCCGTCCTTCGCTATCCCGGAGCGACGCCTGCTTTTATGAATCAGACCGTTCTACCCACGTCTCAAGCCGCCGAGGCTCTCAAGGTCGGCGATGAGGCTTTGCTCGCCGCCTATCGGATCGGCGCTGAGGGCCGAGACGAACAGCTCATTCCCCTGCAGAAGGCGAGGATAAGGGTCAAGGAAATTGAAGGCGCGCGGGTCTATCTCGGCGCCGAAACCTCGAGCCGTTGTCTCGGCGATGCAGGGGGACCGCTCTACCGCAGTAGCGAAAAAGGTCTGGTGCTCGTCGCCGTCTCCCGCGCTTTTATCGAACGCGACAACTGCAAGGTCGGCAGCATCTATACCCTGATCGAACCCTTTCAGGAATGGATCGCAGCGACCGCCAAGAACTTCGATGTCGCCTTTGATAAGCAGCAAAAGAAGGGCTTAACGCAATCCTTCTATCAGGTGAATGACACCGGCGTCTGCGTCGATGGCGCTGGTTTGAATCCGTATGAGCTTGACGGTTTGGAAAACTTTCATGCTGGTCTCTGTCCCGATGAAATCGAAGTGTTGGGGGAAAAGGCGACTTACATCGGCCATGCCACGCAGCTCGACAGTCCGCTCATTCTCAACTTCTATTCAAAAGCCGTACTCGCCGATGGAACTCTGCGCACCATCGATGCAGGGACGGCAGCAAAGAAGTACGATGACTTCAAGGTGGGCCGTCCGAAGCGCTGAGAAGACGATCAGCGGCGCAAGGCCTCGAGATGCGCTGCAACGAGCAGGGGCAGCACCTCGAGATTATAACCGCCTTCGAGACAGCTGACGATGCGGCCGTCACAGACGGAGGCGGCAGCCTGCTTGATGGAACGGGTCATGAAATCGTAGTCTTCGATCTCCAAGCCTAAGGATCCGACCGGATCGTCTTTATGCGCATCAAATCCAGCACTGATAAGAATCAATTCAGGGCGACAGCGCTCGACGGCCGTGTCGAGGCCGCGCTGAAACGCCTCGCGATAGAGCTGCCGCGAAGTGCCCATGCTGAGCGGGATATTCAGTGTCGTCCCCAGTCCTCGGCCGCGCCCCGTCTCATCCGCCGTACCCGAGCCTGGGTAAAAAGGAAAACGGTGGATGCTGAAAAAATACACGCCCGCATCTTCATAAAAAATATCTTGCGTCCCATTGCCGTGATGCACGTCGAAATCGACGATGAGGATCCGCTGCAAACCATAAACGTCGCGGGCGTAGTGCGCGGCGATCGCGATGTTGTTAAAGACGCAAAATCCCATGCTCAACTGAGCCGTCGCGTGATGGCCTGGTGGCCGCATGAGGCAGAAAGCTTCGCGATGCTCCGCACCAGCCCGGAGCACTTGATCGACGGCGTGCATGGCCGTGCCGGCGGCGTGAAGAGCGACGTCGAAAGATGCTGGCGAAAGATACGTATCGGCATCGAGATAGCCCCCGCCTCCTGCGGCGAGCGTGCGGGCTTGGTCGATCAGGTGCTGACTGTGCGTGCGGACGATGAGCTCCTCGGTCGCCGCCGTGATACGGCCGCGCGCGAGCTGAGAAAACCAGGGCAATCCATCGAGGTAGCGCGCCGCACCTTGTACGCGGGCGGCGCATTCGGGATGAAAGCCAGTCTGATGCCTTTCGAACAGAGGATCGGAGAAGACGAGAGTCATTTTGCATGCCTTTCTAACGCGTCGGGGCCGATGATGACAAAAAGGTGAGGACCTGTCCAGCTCTGGGATGTCTTTTCTCTGGCGAGTTTCCCTCGCTAGACGGCGGCGCGTCAGCCGCTTATACACAAAAGAGTCCCCGCGGCCGCGGGAGGCAGTGGCGATCTCACTGGAAAGGGAACTCTTATGAAAAATATGATTGTCTGGCTTTCGCTCCTCGGGCTGTCGCCGCTGGCCGCAGCCGCCCCGCGGGTCGCCCTGGTCCGCGAATACCGAACGGGATTTGTGCCTGCCTCATGGACCAGGAGCGATCGCTGTGAGGTATCCCTGAAGGAAACCCGCATCACGCGAACCTTTCAAGGCGTGAGCAGTACGGAAATCCGCACCATCGTCATCAGCGATGTGAACGATCTCTTGCTCAAAGCGAGTCAGGGTAAGATCACCAGCGAAAACGGTCCGGTTGATAGTCCCACGCAGGTCTACTATGGATACCTAGAAGGTGAAAAGGGCAGTTTGCAAAAGGTCGATCTCTACGAAGAGAACGGTGAAGTTGGATTATTGAAGTACAATAACGCCGAGGCTGCCGCCACCCTCCGTCACTTGCTGGATGTCAATTGCGCTTGATGTCGCGGGGCGGGCCGGATCGTGGCGCGCCCTGCCATCGGCTTTTTACCGCGCTCTGCCCATCGAGGACTTCTCCTTCAGCTTTGATCCTCTTTCATGTAACTATAGGGACGGAAGTATCCTGGTCTGAGAGGAGATGGGCTGATGACTCTGACGCAACTCGAATATATCGTCGCCGTCGCCAAACACGGCAATTTTCGGGTCGCGGCCAAATCATGTTTTGTCACGCAACCGACGCTTTCGATGCAGATACAAAAGCTCGAAGACCAACTCGGCGTCAAGATTTTCGATCGCAGCCAACAACCGATCCAGGCGACGCCAATCGGCCAAAAGATTCTCGATCAAGCGCGGGTCGTCCTCAGTCAATCAGCTTTGATCGGTGAATTGATCAAACAGGAAAAACAGGAAATCGCCGGCGATCTCAGTCTCGCCATTATCCCGACGCTGGCACCCTACCTTTTACCTTTGTTTTTGCAGGATTTCTCGGCCCGCTATCCAGCCGTGAGACTGCACGTCGAGGAAAGCAAGACCGACTCCATCATCGAGGCATTGAGGCAGAATCGATTGGACGTCGGCCTGCTGGTCACGCCTCTCAGCGAACCCCTGATCCGTGAATGCCCGCTCTTTGAAGAGCCTTTCTACGTGTACACCTCCCGGCAAAATCCTCTCGCGGCCCTCGATCTGGTCGAGGAAAAGGATCTGCGCGAACAGGATATGCTGCTTCTCACGGAGGGCCACTGCATGCGCGAACAGGTCCTCAGCATCTGCCGGAGTCGTCAGAGTCGGGCGGTCGCGCTCGATGCGCCTTTGCAATTTGAGAGTGGGAGCATTGAAACGCTCTGTCATCTCGTCGAGAACGGCAAGGGATATACCATCATTCCGCATCTCGCGAAGATCTGGCAGGAGAATCGACCAGGCAAGGTGATCGCGTTTGCCGATCCCTGCCCGAGTCGTGAGGTGAGTCTCGCCTGTCACCAGAGCTACGTGAAGGAGTCTCTCCTTCAGGCTCTGATCCAATGCATTCGCGCGAATCTACCGGAGTCCTTGCAGCATCCCCACCATCGCTACCGAACCCTTGGTATCAGGTAGGCCTTGCTTCAGGCTCGGCGGAGCTCAGGCACTGCGCATGCGATCTTCGAAGGCTGTGAGCGCCACCTTCGCACCTTCGCCCATCGCGATCACGATCTGCTTAAAGGGGACGGTCGTCACATCACCCGCTGCATAGATGCCCGCAGCGCTGGTGCGGCCCTTGGCATCGATGACAATCTCCCCAAACTTACTGGTCTCGACCAGATCTTTGACGAGAGCGCTGTTGGGAGAGAGTCCGATCTGCACAAAGATGCCGTCGGTGTCGAGAGTGATCCCTTCACCTGTCGCTCGTAGTTCGTAGCGAATACCGATGACCTTCTCCCCATCGCCGATGATTTCTTGGGTCTTGGCACCGGTGACGATGGACACGTTGGGCAGACTCTTGAGCTTTCTGACCAGCACCTCATCGGCTTTGAGCGTGTCCATGTATTCAAAGAGAACAACTTCAGAGGTGATGCCGGCGAGATCGATCGCGGCTTCGACGCCCGAGTTGCCGCCACCGATGACAGCGACGCGTTTGTTCTTGTAGTAGGGGCCATCGCAATGCGGACAGAAGGCGACGCCGCGTCCGATATACTGCTTTTCACCGGGAATACCCAACTCGCGCCACTTGGCGCCCGTCGCGATGATGAGCGCATCGCAGGTCAAGGTCTCGCCGCTGTCGAGCGTGAGGCTCCGCTTGCCCTCGCCAGCGATCGTCTGCACGCGCCTATGCTCGAGGATTTCGACGGGATAGGAACGCAGATGTTGATCGAGGTTCGCCGAGAGCTGCGGACCTTCGGTGTAGATGACCGAAATCAAATTCTCGATGCCCTTGGTCTCGGTGACCTGACCGCCGAGCTTTTCCGTGATCAGGATCGTCTTCAATCCCTTTCGCACGCTGTAGATGGCCGCCGATGCACCAGCCGGTCCGCCGCCGATGACGGCGACATCGAAGTGACCCAGATCGCTAGCTTCTATCGTCACGGGCGCAGCCCCGACCTGGCCTTCGATTTTGCCGAGGAGTTCTGCGAGCGAAGCGCGCCCCGAGGAGACCAAGGATTCTCCCGCGAAGACGCTAGGAACCCCTTGAATATTCAACTGAGTGAGTTCGGCTTGCACGAGCCCGCCATCGATCATCTGATGCTCGATCTGGCCGTGAGCGAGCACGATTTGATTGAGCGCTTGGACGACATCGGGACAATTCTCGCAGCTAAGCGAGATGTAGGTCCGGAGCTTGAGACCGGCCGGGAGCCGTTTGATGCGCGCCACCAGCCCGGCATCGGGCAGCTTACCTTTGCCGGCGCTGTTGAGGATCGCGAGGACGAGAGAACTGAACTCGTGGCCGCCGGGAATACCGCGAAAGCTGATGCCTGTCGCCTGACCGTCGCGGAAGACCTGAAAGCTCGGCACATCTGATGGCTGCGCAGAGCTCTGCGCCGAGACGTGATCGCCGGCGGCGGCGACGCCTTCGAGGAGAGCGATCAGCTCCCCTTGTTGAGCGTGAGAACTCTGAGCATAACGAAGCTCGATGCGATGGTTGAGGCCTTCGAACAGAGCTTTGAGTTGTTGCATCATCTGTGTATCGAGCATGACTGGGTCTCCTTGAAAAGTTCCAGGTTTGGGGCAGCGCGCCTTAGATTTTACCGACGAGGTTCAGGCCGGGTTTCAGAGTGTCATCGCCCGGACGCCATTTAGCTGGGCATACTTCGCCTTTGTGCGAGGCGACGAACTGCGCCGCTTGGATTTTGCGAACCAGTTCTTCGGCGTTGCGGCCGATCCCGTTGTCATGGATTTCAGCGATTTTGATGTGACCTTCAGGATCGACGAGGAAGGTTCCGCGATAGGCCATGCCTTCTTCTTCGATATGAACGCCGAGTGCGCGCGTCAGATGGCCCGTGGGATCAGCGAGCATAGGGAACTGGATTTTTTTGATCGTATCGGAGGTGTCATGCCATGCTTTGTGCACGAAATGCGTATCGGTGCTGACCGAATAGATTTCTACGTTCAGCTTTTGGAGTTCCGCATACTTGTCGGCCATGTCGCCGAGCTCAGTCGGGCAGACGAAGGTGAAGTCAGCGGGGTAAAAGAAGAGCACCGACCACTTGCCCTTGAGATCTTTCTCCGTCACGGTTTTGAATTCGTCTTTGTGGTAAGCCTGGACTTTGAAGTTGGGAAGTTTCGAGTTGATGATAGACATCGTCTGAGCTCCGTAAGTTGGGTTTTTGCATTCTGGGGGAGAAGGTCTGAGGGACTTTTCTCCGCCCTGTTAAACTCATCTTCGGCCTAAAATCGCGATCACTCAAATCTATAATATTGATGATATGATAGATTTTGTCTATCAATGAGGCTGGTCAGCCGGTCCGGCGGCTGTTCGCACGAGGCAAAAAGATTCATTTTGTCTTTGGCTTACGGATTTTTTCATAAGCGATCAGGGCCGCGAGGCGCGCCTCGCCATGATCGACGATGGGCAGGGGATAGGTGCCACCGAGGGTGACGCCGGCGGTTTTGAGGACCGCTGCCGGGGCGGAGGCGGGGGCATGGATCCAAGGAGCTGGAAGCTGGGCTAACTCGGGCACCCAGCGGCGGATGTAGTCGCCCTGAGGATCGTAGCGCTCCGATTGACCCGTGGGATTGAAAACGCGAAAGTAAGGAGCGGCATCAGCTCCGCAGCCGGCGATCCATTGCCAGCCGAGTGTGTTGTTCGCGAGATCGGCATCGACCAGAGTATCCCAGAACCAAGCGGCTCCTGCTTGCCAGGGGAGGAGAAGATCTTTGACGAGAAAAGATCCAACGATCATGCGCACGCGATTGTGCATCCAGCCCGAGGTCCACAGCTCGCGCATCCCCGCATCGACGATGGGAAAACCGGTTTGCCCTTTCTGCCAGGCGCTGAGGAGCAGCGGATCGTCGGCCCAGGGAAAAGCTTCAAACTCAGGACGCAAGGGGCGGTCGATCGTATCTGGAAAATGCGCGAGGAGATGATAAGCGAATTCTCGCCAACCAATCTGCCTCAGGAATGCCGCGCCGACCTCTTTGTTTTCGCCCGGCCGGACCGCGGCGCGACTGCCGGCGAAGGCATGCCACACGCGGCGGGGAGAGATCTCGCCAAAGGCGAGATGCGGGCTGAGCATCGAAGTGCCGCGGACCGCGGGAAAATCGCGCTTTTCCACATAGGCCTGCACCACACCATCGCCGAAGGAAGACAGCAGCGCGTGCGCTCCCTTTTCGCCCGGTCGCCACCGTTCCGCTAGACCCTGATCCCAGGCAATTTTTGGTTTGAGACCGAGAGCGTCGAGAGTCAGTGAAGAGGGCCAGTGCGGAGGAGCCGCCAAAGTCTTGGGCGCATCGACGGGAGGGCTGATGGTTTTTGCCTTTAAGCAAGCTCTCCAAAATGGTGTAAAGACTTTATAAGGGTTCTTTTCGAGATTTTTTATTTCGTCCGCTTCGAAGAGAAGGTGTCCGGTAAACGTCGCCACCTCGCAACCCTGGGCTTCGAGTTCCTTTTGCAAACTAGCATCGTCTCGCCGAGCGGCTGGTTCGTAGCGGCGATTCCAGTAGACGGTGCGGGCCCCTGTTTCGGCGATGAGGCGCGCGAGTTCTGCGGCAGCTGAGCCTTGCCGTAGGATCAGGGTGGAGCCGCGCTTTTCAAGGGAGGCCTGCAAGCCACGCAGCGAGCCGTCGAGCCACCAACGGCTGGCTCCTCCGAGTTGCCCGTCGTCGTCGATAAACACCGGGATGACAGGCTCCCGCCGGGCATGAGCGGCCTTGAGGGCCAGGTTGTCATCGACGCGCAAGTCCCGACGAAACCAGACGATAATACTCATGATGAAAGCCTCCTGGCGTGGTGAGAAGGGGCGATCGTTAGAAGAGCCGAGACGACGGGCGAAAAAACAAGGGGGTAAAGAATTCTTTGCCTTGAAGGCTACGCG
>CANJJY010000045.1 GCA_947474445.1 Oligoflexaceae bacterium | reverse complement strand
GGATCGATCGCGTGCGCGCGTAGCTATACATCAAATAGGGGCCCGTGTTGCCTTCAAAGCTCAGCCAGTCTGCCAAATCAAACACGATGTCGCGCGCGGGATCGGAACTGATCATGCCGTAGCGAATCGCACCGACGGCCAGCTTTTGACTGATGGCTGTCAGCTCCGCTTCCGGCCATTCGCCTCGATATTTTTCTAGATTTTTGTCGAGTTCTTCGCCGAGTTTTTGCCTCAAGACGTCAAAGGTGATGACGTTGCCCTTCCGCGACGACATCTTTCCGTCAGGCAGCACAACCATCCCATAGCTCAAATGAAAGCAGTTCTTCGCCTGCGGAAAACCCATTTTTTCGAGTGTGCGAAATACCTGCCGAAAATGTAGATTTTGTTCCGACGCGACGACGTAGATAGATTTCTCAATATTGAATTGGGAGAATTTGCGTCGCGCCAGGGCCAAATCCTTGGTCGCGTAGGTCGTGTTGCCATCCGATTTGCGGACGATGACAAAACCCAATTTCTCGTCTTTCAAATCAAGTCCGATCGCACCTTCCGAGGCGACGAAAACACCCGTCCCCAGAAACTCATCGACTATCTTTTGACTGTCTTCACTCACTTCCGATTCACAGAATACTTGATCAAATCGTGCACCGATCCAGGCGTAAATCTCATCGAATTCATCGAGCGACCACTGCCTTGTTTCCAGCCAAAGCTCGAAGGTAGGCCCTTGCTTGCTTTCGATCGCACGCAGCACTTGAGACACTTCTGTTAGATATTGAGCTTTTAATTCAGGAGCGGCGTCATCGATTTCCATATTAGCCGCTGCATACATCTCGCCTAACCATGCCCCGCGATGAACGCTCGGCGCCTTGGCGCCTTTTTTATGCATGTACCAGAGGCATTTGGCTATGTGGGTCCCCTCATCACCTATGTAGTTGGCCATGATTAAAGGGTGTCCGCAGAAGGCGTAGAGTCGACCCAAACAATCGCCGAGCGCTACATTCCGCATATGACCGACATGAAACACTTTGTGGGTGTTGGGCTGGGAATATTCGATCATAACTTTCGGCCGGGAGACCTGCGGATGGGACAACAATTTGAAAAAGGTTCCATCGCGCAAGGCAGGTACGATCGTGGCGGCGAGAGTTCCTGGCTGAACATGAAAATTGAGAAAGGGCCCTAAATTGGCAATCTTTTCGATCCAGGGAGAATTGAGCTTTTCGAGTTCAGCCTTGAGAGCGGCGGCCAGTTCAGGCGGCTTGCGCTTCAACTCTTTGGCGAGACGAAAACAAGGCAAAGCAAAATCACCCAGATGGGCTTCGGGAGGCCTTTCCAGCATAGAATAAAATTGCTCGGCCGTCAGCGCTGTGACTTCACCTTCAGCGAGGAGACTCTGAGTGGCGTCCGCTAGTGAACGAGCGACATGGGCACGACTGGGATCAAGTTGCTGTGCGATCGAAAATGAAGTTGTCATAGGAATGCCAAGGTCTCCTGTCAATTTGCCTTGCGGAGGCTCCTTCTGTCTGAGGGGCCCGTCTGAGCCGGCCCAGACTAGCATAAAGCCCGGCATCCTGTCATCTCAGGCCTCATGGGATGTCCCATTCTTTAGGGCGCTCGAGGTGCTAGGTCTAGGGCCTGGAGCTAGGTGGCCTTAGCCCTTAGCCTTTCACCTCGCTTGATCATGGGATAATCATGGAAAGTCTAACCTGCACGGCGACACTTGAGGGCGCGGATTCGATCTTAGTGGCGGTTGAATGTTCAACGACGAGCGGATTCGCCGGACTTCACCTGGTCGGGAATACGGGTGACGGCTGCCGCGATGGCAAGGAAAGGGCAAAAACGGCGCTCGAAAAGCTTGGGCTCAATTTAGGCCACAAGCGCATCCTGATCAATCTTGCACCGGCCCATGCGCGCAAAGAAGGAAATCATTTTGATCTGCCTATTGCCGTGAGTCTCGCAGCCCTCTCGCGGGAAGAGCCGATGGCTCATAATCCCGCTGAATGGTTGTTTGCAGCTGAGCTCGGTCTCGATGGATCCCTGCGACCTGTGCGCGCTTTAATTCCTATGCTGCTGCAAGCTCGACAAAACGGCATCAAGGGCATGGTGATTGCCGCCTCGCACCGCTTAGAATTATCGGCTTTGAACCATCTCCCCCTCTTGCGCGACGCAGTTCAGATTCTTTACTTCGATCACCTGAGAGAAGTTCTCGAATGGCTTTTTCTCGGCCAGACGCCCCAAGCCGCTCTCGGTGCGACGCAGCCCTCCCCTCCCGAGACCAACCCTCTTGCTACTTTCGATGATATGCTCTTATCGCCAGACCTTGAAATGCTCGCGCTGACGTGCGCCGTGGGACGCCACAGCCTACTTTTAAGAGGGACTCCAGGCTCGGGTAAATCGATGTTCGTCAAACGATTACCCAGCATTTTGCCACATCTCAATCCCCAAAGGCATCTGGAGGCCTTGCAAATCCACAGCCTCCAGCATGACCGCCTGCCCAGACCGCTGATGGAGGGATTTCCGCCATTTAGACACCCACATCATGCCGCTAGTGCTCAGGCCATCATTGGGACGGGGCAACAACCTGGAGATTTGGCTCTGGCTCATGGCGGTATGATTTTCCTCGATGAATTTCCGGAGTTTCGTCGGGATCTTCTCGAGGCCTTGCGAGAACCTCTCGAGCAGGGCGCCGTATATATTTCACGCGCTCAGCACAAAACCATGTGGCCTGCCGATGTTCAATTCGTAGCGGCCTGTAACAATTGTCCGTGCGGGTGGTATGGCAGTCGCCGCCGCCTCTGCCGCTGTACGACCCAAAAGCGTCTCGCGTATTGGAATCGCCTTTCCGGGCCCATTCTCGATCGCATTGACGTGCATTATAATATGCCCGAAGTTCCTGCCAGCACCTGGCACCAATTTGCGAGCGATGGCGAACAGCGGCGGCAGGTCACCAGCCAGCTCCGATCGCGGGTGCTAAAAATCAGGGAATGGTCCGAGGCGCGGCTCGAAGCGGCAGGGATCCGCGCCAACGCCGACCTGACGAGCGAGATGATTCCGCCCGCTTTAGGATGCAGGGAAGATGTGTTTCGTCAATATCTTGAGACTTTGGAGAATCTGAAGCTCTCGGGTCGTGCCGTGCTGCGGTGCCTTCGAGTTGCGCGCACGTTGGCTGATCTTGAATCGTCCGATCAGGTCAAAACTTCACATATAAATCGGGCTGCGCAATGGCAGCACGCTCTCGCGGCTAAGGCCCGGGGAGAAGTTGTGGACACCATCTAACCAGCGGCAGAGCCTACCTCTGAAACAGCAGCCGCAGGAGGAGGAGCCTTCTCGCAAGCAGCCGACAAGGAGAAAGCATAAGAGTGAATGGCTGACATCAAGGATTCTCTGTTCCAAAGACGGCCCCCTGTGTGCTCGACCAGCGCGCTGAGCGAGGAAGGACTCTCCCCTTGGCCAAGCCAAATGAGAGAGAGCTTCATCTGGTGCAAGCCAGCTACAGCTTCGACGCGCCTTGCTTTATTTTCGTCCCATGTCCCGGCATCCCGCAGGATGAGCAGCAAAGAACTGGAGGCCAGGGTATAGGGAAGAAAACGAAGTTGATCGACCTCGTTGACGAGCAAGGCTGGTTCCCGCTGCTTAAGGACGTCAGCAAACAATGCTTGGGTCATCACAAACTGCGTCTGTTGAGTTCCTTCAAGAGCTACAAAAGGAGGGGTGGGCCAAGCCATCAGGCTCGCCGCTATTTTAGCTTCCAGCGCGCGGTCTTTATCAGCATTTGGACAAGCCGCATCGGCTGCATAAACTCCTGTAGCCACCGTCATCAAAACCAGGATCACGAGCCACGAACGGAGCAACATAGAGAGCCTCCAAAACCTTGATACCAAGGTGAAGGCTGCAAGAAAAAGGCCGCCAGATTAGGTCAATTTCCGCATTGAATTTGATGGCTTAAAGTGAAATGATAGGGACGCATGTAAGCTTTCTCGTCGGCTGACTAGAGCTCTGACAAAGGAGAGATTTGTGGATTCCCGTCTCGACCTTGAAAACTGGCGGCAAGAAATTCGCCAAATCGATGCTGAATTACTTCAACTTGTCGCTCGACGGATGCAGCTATCGCTGAATATAGGCCAGCACAAAACAAAATTTAATTTGCCCATTAAAGACTTCAAGGTCGAAAAACAGATTATCGAGCGGGCGCGTGAAGCCGCCAAGAGTTTAGGCCTCTATCCGGCCTTGGCTGAAGACTTGATGAGCACCTTGATTCATTATTCGGTCTTGAGACAGGATGAGTTGAAACGAGAACTGGGGGCGGGTCTCCCCCAGCAGTCCCGTTCGGTTCTTATCGTCGGCGGCGCAGGACATATGGGTCAATGGTTTGCTTCGTTCTACGAATCTCTCGGCTATGCCGTCGTTATTCATGACCGAAAGATTCAAAGGGAAGCTCTCCGCTACCCCTTGCACGATAGCATCGACCAAGGGCTCGATGCCTTTGAATTCATTCTCCTCACCACGCCTATGCAAGAAACCAACGCTTTGCTGAAACGATTCAGTCAGCTCAAACCAGCGGCTACCGTCATCGAAGTTTGTTCTTTAAAGACACCTATTTTAGATGGTCTGCAAGCGTGTGTAACGGCCGGTGTCCGCATTGCCTCCCTGCATCCGATGTTTGGACCCGATACCGATGTGTTGGCAGGAAAGAATATACTCTTTTGCCAGCATCCTGGATTCTATTCCGAAGACGTGATGAACCAACACTTCTTGCAGACATCAGCGCAGCTGCTTCCCCTTCCCCTTGCCGATCACGATGCGCTCATGAGCTATGTGCTCGGAGCTGCACATCTGACCAATCTCATCTACGCCAAGGTTTTGAGTCGGTCTGGACTGAGCCTAAAGACCTTGAAGAAATTTGCAGGCACAACCTTCCTCAAACAGCTCGAGGTCACCGATCGCGTCGTCGCAGAAAACCAAGATCTCTACTTTGACATCCAAAGCCTCAATGGGGCCAGCCCGCAACTGCTCACCTCTCTCGAAGCGACGCTCAGAGACTTTAGTCAAGCGATTGGACAAAAAGACAAGGGCCAATTCAAACATTTGATGGCCCAAGCTCAAAGCTATTTTCAGTCAGTTCATGAGAAGGAGGAGCCTTAGCTGCTCTGGAGAAGCTTATCCGATATTTGTCGCGACATCTTTTCCCAGTAGCGCGATTTGTTACCTTGAGCGGTGAGAGCTTCAAATTTAGCTTGCCAGAGATTAGTGGAGTCATCGAGCCGCGCCACTGAAGTGATGCGTACTTCGGTGTTACCTTCCCACATTAAACTCAGTTCAGCATGCTGGAGGAGGAGTTTATTGCCAATCACCACCGGGAATTTGGTCTGCAGAATGCCACCGGTTTCATCGAGCCCCAGCAGTTTAGCAGGTGTTTGATAATGGACTTCTTGACTCAGAGTCACACCGTCGGTGAAGGATGAGCGACTTTTAATGGCCGCATCCAACATTTCAACGAGAGTTCCGAGGCCGAAAGGCTTCTTGATATATTGAATTTCTTTTGTAGAGCGAGCCACCAGCGAGGTGGTAGCTGCGATAACGGGCGGCCGCGATTTATCAGGAATTTTGCTGATAATTTCTTTTATGCTGATCCCCGATGCGTTCGAAGGCAATTCGTCGAGATAAACGCAGCCTAGAGTCCCATCTGTTTCGCGCTGCAGCAAAGCGCCCGCCGCCTGCAAATTAGAGGCATAAATCAGCTCAATATCGTAGCCTCCTAGCACGCGCTTGAATTGCTCAAAACGTTCGGGCTTAGGATCATAAAAGATGATTTTACTGGTCGCAATGCTTTTGCCGACGCGGTCGAGATTGATTTCGGGCAGGGTTGTAATCCAGACTTTCCCACTGCCCTTAACTTGATTGACTGGGAAAAAATTATAGATTGACGTCCCTTTATGGACATTACTGCCTAAGCGAAGCAAGGCTGGACCTTTGGCTTTATCCTGAGGCTGACAGAGCAAAGTCGCATCGGGATCGACTTCTGAATCCGAATGACAAACCAGCTGGTCACCGATGCGGCCGACAACTCGCGCATTGGTCGCGAGAGTACAATCCTCTTGGAGCATTCCCGCGTCAGCGCGAACAAAGAAAGGTGATACATCGGCGCGACTTTCGAGTATTTCTTTGACCTTGAGGGCCATCGCCTTGGGTTCTACCTTGCCGAGCACGAATCCTGCAAATTTTCTGCCTTTCAGTGGATTCAACTGATCGACGGTCTTGGCTGCAATGACGACGAGAATAGGTATATCTTTAAATATAGCCTGTTGCTGCATTCTGTCATAAAGATTGCCGGCGTTCCCATCGGAAAGTATGGAATCTGTCACCACGAGATGGGGCATTTCTTGATCGATGAGTCGCAGGCAATCGTAAAGACTGGTGGACGTGACGATCTTGTACTTGAGTTTGGTGAAAAGAGGACCAAGCGCGATCGTTCGCTCTGGCTTGTCTACCAGAAAGAGGATGGTATGCGGTGTAAGACCTTTAGCATATTCCATTTCTTGGCCCTCTTTGCCTTAACCCGCTTGGAGGGAAGGCTTCTTGTTCATTGCTTTTTGAATGGCTAATTTAATTTTTTCGACTTTTTCATAGGTCCCGCCGAATTCTTTTTCGCATCGCGCAAGATACTGCAAGGCTACGGTATATTCGGCCATCCGATAGCAGGCGAGCGCCGCGTTGAGACTGATTTTGTAGCGCAACTCGTGGCGTACGACCTTGTGAGCTTTTTTATAGAGGGCGATGGCACTTTTCCCTTTGCCCTGCTGGGATAGCTTAATGCCCATCTCGTTGAGTTTGGCTGCGAACAAGGGCCCCACATCGCGAAGATTATCCATCATCTTGAAAGCTTCGCCGACTTTGCCCTCGACCAGGAGGATTTCTGCCCTGGCCTCAGCAATTCTCGGATGACCTGGAGCAATTTCATCCGCTTCCTTCAGTAAAGCTTCGGCTTTGACCCGATCCCCTTTTTCAAGATAGGCCGTGGCTAGATGGGCCTTTCTATCGACGTTTCTATGGTTTTGTCGTTCAAGTCTTTCAAGAATCTCGATCGCCTCATCAACTTTTCCCATGACGAGAAGACTCTCACCCAATCCGCTCGAAGCCTGGCGAAAGGTTTTATTCAATCGGTGCGAGGCACGATAGGCTTCCACCGCTTCTCCGAATTGTCCGACCGCCTGCAGGGCATTGGCTTTGGCATAAGCCGCGACGTAGTCGTATTCAGCCGCCTCAGCGAGCGCATCCTTAGACGCTATAATTTGCCCTTGATCGCCGTAAGCAATACTCCAGTTTAATCGCAGCGTCTTGGCTTCAATGCTATTTTTATCTTCGACTACAGCCGCAACTTTTTCTAGAAGAGCTGCCAGCTGCTGGGGCCATGCATCGGGATGGAGGAATTGCTCAATGCCGTATTCATAGACTTCGGAGAGATAATAGGGATCGGGATCAGCCGAAACAATGGCTTGGAAAGCCGGTACGGCTCCCACGAATTTCCTAAAGAGTTGGAGACAGTCGAGCACAGGCTGCACGCATTTGTCGGCGAAAATCACCATCGCGACTACGCTGCCTGTCTCAATCATCGGTGCAACCTCGTCAGCTGAGACATAGCTCAGCTTCAGAGCATACTCATGTCCCGCCACCTTCTCAGACCATTCCTGATCTAAGCCTTGGGCATTGACATCAACGATGAGACAGATCCGTTCCATGCTGGATCGACTTTATATAAGAGTGTACGCAATAGACTGCTAGGATTTCTATCGGGCAGAATGCGGCATAGTTTAGTCGAGTTTCACTTTACCATCGGACGGACGCAAACATGGCCCTCAAGGGTCCAAGACTTTCTCCCTGAAAGGACGTCCTAAATACGGACTTTTTGGAAATCACCCAAGCAGCACCGAAATGGCAGTTAAATTTTTTCTGGAATTTAAGGAGTTCGGATAACCCCTACGGAGAAGCCCCTAGGATTACCCACGTACCCCGTTAAGACTCTAGTCTCATTGCGCTAATAATTCTTTTCGTCATCGCGAGGACCACCAGCTGTCTCGGGGGATTGCCAAAACAGAAGATAAGCTTATGATAATAAGAAGAATTTTATCGGACTGGAAAGCGAGGGGCGGCTAGGCTATAAGAAGACGTAGTGGGAGACTCAGCATGGTGCCTTTAAGATGTTTAGCCAATGAGAGTATGTCGGTTATGCAGCTGCAGCTGCCACGGCGTCGCTATGCCCGCCAAGTCACTCTCTTTGAAAACAACAGCTACGTTCGCCTTCTCAATCTTCTCCTTCAAATGGAATTAGGCTGCATCGAGCTTTACCAAACGTGCAGTACAGAATTGAACAACTATAGGCTCCTCGACATCATCGATTGTCATCGGCTTCAAGCAAAAAGCTTGGTCAATCTCATCATTTCGAATCGCGGCATTCCCGAGCATAAAGGATTTGCCTTTTCGTCTGAGCTTTCTTTGATGGCGAGTCGCATCGGTCGCCGCTTACCTCACACTCTTGCGCGCCGGACCAGCGTGGCCTCCTGTCTTCAACTTGAAAAATCGTTGCGCCGAAGATATCGGCAAGCTTTGGCGATCGCTCCCTATCGCGACCGCATCGAACTGAATGCTCATATATTATCCACGCGCCAGCACATCAATCATCTGCAGACGCGCGACGAACAAGATTCTTCCACTATCGAGCCATCGTAATAAAGGCCTTAAGCAGAGGAAGAAGCTAAGCTGCACCTGCGAGCGCGGCCCTCTTCTTTAACTGCTTTCTTTCATCACTGAACCGATGCTAAAGCCAACTCTGCTTCATCCAGCAAATGAATCTCTTCCTGATTGCGCGGCAGTCGTTCTCCACTATTTGGCTTCCAGCCTTTCGACAAAGCTTCGGCACCGAGGAGAATCATTTCGAGCTGATTGACCATCCGTTCGGTGATCTCAATTCTCTGCTTGGGCGGCGATTCCAGGGCTTCTGCTCCCAGATTAAATACGACGGTGATCATCGTTTCGGCCACGAGTTCTGAGTTGAGAATTTCTCGATTCGAAGCCTCAGACTCTTTCACAATATCTTCTGCTAGCTCTTCGACAAAGCGCCTTGTTTCTTTTTTGATTTCTTTTCGAAATCCCTTTTGTTCGCCCAATCTTTCACCCATCAGGAGTCGAAAATGCTGCTCGTTGTGCTCCAGATATTCCATGAAGGTTTCGACGGAAGTACGGATGACACCACGCCTAACCCGCGCTCTCCTTCTGGCTTGACGCAGGAGTTGACGCAAGGTCAAGGATACTTCATCAACGAGGGCGAGACCTAGATCTTCCATGTCTTTGAAGTGACGATAGAAGGACGTTGGGGCTATCCCTGCAGATCGAGTCACTTCTCGCAAGCTCAAGCAGGCGAAGCCATTGCTTGTGCTCAACGTTAGCGCCGCATCGATAATATTCTTGCGAGTTCTAGCCTTTTTTTCTGCGCGCGTGCCCATGTTGCCCCCTAAGCTGCTTGTATATTGCTGAAGTTTTATACAAAAGCTTCGCGAAAGACAAATACGGACTCACCGGAGGGCAAAAGAAGGTGAACTTTCGTAAGCTTAATTTTTAGCGGCACTTTGACCGATAAGAGTCTGGTCTATGGGAGAAGGAACCAATATGCTGACAGAACCCTTACCGATTGAAATTTTTGTCGCCACTCGCTTTTCAGACAAAGCGATCACCAACGTCACCGAAAACTGGCGAGTGGAAGCAGAACATCTGCAAAAGGTGATCATCGGCTATTTTAAAGAGATGGGAATCTTTTCGGTACCGCCGCTCATGGAAGCCGAACTCAAATCGTCGCTGATCTTCTGGCTGCAGAATTCACCAGAAATTTACAATATGGTAAGAAAAGCTGACATGCAAGAGCAGCTTAGACGTCAAAGTCGCCGAGCAGATTGAGCCTGAACTTCGCTTATTCAGGGGTCCGGGTCGTCAGAGCCAAAGCATGAATAGGACCATGCATCCATTCACCGAGCGCTTTGTAGACCAATTGATGCTGCTCGACGAGGCTGAGTCCTTGAAATTCAGAAGCAACAATGCTTAATTGCCAGTGGTCACCGCCACCCGTCATGTCGAAAGCCTTGATTTGAGCGCTCGGAAGATTGGTCTGGATGCGCTTGATAATCTCGTCTGCTTTCACCTTAAACCTCAATGATGGGAAGTGGTATGGCCCCCCTACTTTTTCGAGTAGGGACGCACGCTCGATATGGGGGCTCGTAACATGGCAAAGCTGATCTTGGCCAGTAAAAATCAACATAAAGTCATGGAAATCCAGGATATCCTCGGCCCAGCCTGGGAGGTGATCGGCGCCGATCAACTCGGTGCCCCGGTGCATTGGGAGGAAACAGGTCAAACTTTCCGGGCCAATGCTTTAATTAAAGCGGAATTCCTGCGAGCTCATACCGGAGAAGGCGTGTTGGCCGACGATTCGGGTTTGCAAGTCGACATTCTCGAAGGCGCACCCGGTGTCTATTCTGCCCGCTATGCGGGAGCCGCTGCGAGTGATGCTAACAATCTAAAAAAACTACTCAGAGTTTTAGAAGGCGTGCCACTCAATGAGCGCAAGGCGCGATTTGTGTGCGTGCTGTGTTACATCGATCGAGAGGGCAAGATCCACTATTTTGAAGGTACCTGCGAAGGTCACATCATCAGCGAAGCGGTCGGGGCCGGCGGATTTGGATATGATCCCATTTTTGTACCCGAGGGCTATCAGCAAAGTTTTGCCGAAATTGCAGCGCTAGAAAAAAATCGTATCAGCCATCGGAGTCGAGCTCTCGCCCAGTTCCTGAAGCATGTTGCCTACTGAGACAGGGACTTTAGAGCTTTCTCCTTATAGATGATAAATTGCTTATCCGTCCTGATCCCCCCGAAGTCCTGGTGCGACAGAGACTCAGCAATCTCTCTTTTGAATTTCTTCGGCTCGACGAGAAAAGCTTGAAGTATGATCACCGATTCACCGGGCCGACTCAAAAGCGCTAGACAGCGCGCGAGCAACAAGGTTCCGCGCCGCACGACGGATTCTTCATCGTTCCAAAAACTATTGGTCTCCAGACGCTTATAGAGCGCTTCAAGATAGGGCATGGCCTGCGGACACTGGTCGTTCTCGCGGTAACTCAGCGCCAATAGATATTCGCCTTGAGCTCCCAAAGGCTTTTGTTGCTTAAGCTTAGTAAGGATTTGAATTGAACTTAAAAAGTCCCGGCGACCGATGGCAGCCAAGGATTTCTGAAAGGCAGCCTGCACTTCAGGACCTTGGCGACCGCCGGCGTGAACTCCGGCATCTTTAGATACTTGGGGCTTTTGAAGTAAGTATCCGGTTCCGAGCAGACACGGGGCCTCTCCGCCTCCTTCGCAGCAAATCTCATTGAGATTCGCTTGAATTCTTTTTGATTGAATGGCATCGCAGTTCAGAGTTCGCGGCTCGATAAAAGCGGTGATCGTTTCCCCGCCCAAAGCGCCTTTTTCCGGACTCAATCCACTGCGAACGGCCATCGATCGCGCGATCTGTCCCTTGATCAGGAGCCCCCTATAGGTATCTAGAAATTGCTGACGATTGGCTGGAGGTAAATCTCGGATAAAGTTATACTTGCTGTTGGTCAAGGGAAAGGCTGATTCTGGATGGACGGAGTTGCATTGCTTCACATCAATGGATACAGGACCCTTGATAAGAGTCGCGCAGACGGCCCAGAGATTCGGTGCACAGAACCAAAGTGAGCAAATGAAATATCGCATGGGTGGGATCACCGCTTGGCTCTCCTTCGATTGAAGCATATCTCTGCATTATATGCCGGGCCCCAAGCAATGCCAATGAAGGTTTCTCGCTTCTAGGAGGGCACCATGATACTTGCACGCGGACCTAAAATGCTTGGATCCCTCGTCACCGTCGTGGTCGAGCTCGAGGGGAGCTATATTCTCTTCGTCTTGAAGAGCCTCCGCCGCTGCATTCATCCTCTCGTCAACCGCAAACTCCTCATCGCCCAGATGGAATTTGTCGGCAACCGAAGCCTGGTCATCACGAGCCTGGCGGGAGCTATGGTCGGCGGAATCTTCGGCTTTCAGCTGGGTGACATTTTCGCAATTTTCGGTACGACTTCGCTGATTGGCGCATCGACGGGCTTTGCCCTGGCACGTGAGCTAGCTCCCCTGATCGGATCTTTTCTCGTCACCGCCCGGGCTGGCTCGGCAATGGCTGCCGAAATTGCGTCGATGAAAGTTAATGAACAGATCGACGCGATGCGGGTGATGGCCGTTGATCCCTATTCATATTTGATGGCGCCTAGAATTCTTGCCTCGGTCCTGATGATGCCCCTTATTTCCTCCGCCATGGTGTTCTCAGGCGTCATCGCTGCATTTCTGGTCGGAACCCTCTTCTTTCAGGTCGATCTTGCTGATTTTTTTGCCAAAATTGAATGGATTGTCGATCTCGAAGACATCATGATGGGTATGCAAAAAGCCGCCTTGTTCGGCTTTGTCTTTTCGACCATCGGCTGCTTTCAGGGCTATTTCGCCAAAGGGGGAGCCAAGGGGGTGGGTCAGTCGACCACGCGGGCCGTCGTGGCATCTTACGTGGCCATTCTCATCCTTGATTTTTTCATCACCTACATTCAATTCAAGTTTTTCGAGTAGGACCCGCCCAAAACCTTACAGCCTGCGGCGCTCATTGAGAGCAGCCGCATTTTTGTGTTAAGGTCACCTCTTGTTCTAAGTTGGTCATGGAGGCGGAGAGCGATGGAATACGATCCCAAGGTTATCGAACAGAAATGGCAAAATTACTGGCTCAGCCATAAAACCTTCAAGACGCCCGATCGGTCGGCTAAACCCAAATATTATGTGCTCGACATGTTCCCTTATCCATCGGGCTCTGGCCTTCACGTCGGTCATCCCGAGGGTTATACAGCGACAGACATCATGGCCCGTTACAAAAGAATGCGTGGTTTCAACGTATTACACCCCATGGGTTGGGATGCGTTTGGTCTGCCCGCGGAGCAACACGCGGTCAAAACAGGGACTCACCCTCGCGATACGACCAAGAAAAATATTGATAACTTTAGGCGGCAGATCCGATCCATCGGTCTGTCGTATGACTGGGATCGCGAGGTTAACACGACCGATCCTTCCTACTATAAGTGGACTCAGTGGATTTTCCTCAAGCTTTACGAGCGTGGGCTGGCCTATCAAGCTGAGCAAGCGGTGAACTGGTGCGAAGAACTCGGCACGGTTCTCGCCAACGAAGAAGTGATTGACGGCAAATCAGAAGTCGGTGGATATCCAGTCATCAAAAAACCGATGAAACAGTGGATATTGAAGATCACAGCCTACGCGGAGCGCCTCCTCGAAGATCTCGATGGACTCGATTGGCCTGAATCGATCAAGGAGATGCAGCGCAATTGGATCGGCAAAAGCGTCGGGGCAGAAGTTCAATTTAAAGTGAAGGACAGCGGTGAAAATCTCACAGTTTTCACGACTCGACCCGACACGCTGTTCGGAGCCACCTTTCTCGTGCTCGCGCCGGAACATCCTCTGGTTGAAGGCGCGACGACCAAGGCTCAAAAAGCCGAAGTTGAAGCCTACGTGCAAAGTACCAAGCACAGAGCAGACCGCGATCGCTTGGCCGCCACGGAAAAAACTGGGGTCTTCACCGGCAGCTATGCGATCAATCCCGTAAACGATGAAGCCATCCCCATCTACATTGCTGACTACGTCTTGATCTCCTACGGACATGGCGCGATCATGGCCGTTCCTGGTCACGACGAACGCGACCACGCGTTTGCCCTTAAATACCGACTCCCGATCAAACGCGTGTTGGAAGGCGGCGACAAGGCGATAGAAGAGGCCGCTCACACGGGCGACGGTATTCTCGTTCACTCTGGTTTTCTTGATGGCATGAAAAAAGACGCTGCAATCGAAGCGATGGCCACCTGGCTCGAAAAAAAGAAGGTTGGCAAACGCACCGTGACCTATAAATTGCGCGATTGGCTCTTTTCTCGTCAACGCTATTGGGGTGAACCCATTCCGATCGCTCATGCGCATGACGGAAGGCAAGTGACCATCAGCGAGGCAGACCTTCCCTTGCTGCTGCCAGAAATGGAAGACTTTAAACCGACGCAAAGCGGTGAATCACCGCTCGCCAAGGCCAAAGATTGGCTGAGCTATCAGCAAGGCAAAGAGACTTATACACGCGAAACCAATACCATGCCTCAGTGGGCTGGATCCTGCTGGTATTACCTGCGCTATATCGATCCGACCAATGATCAAGCCCCGTGGGATAAGGAAAAAGAAAACTATTGGATGCCGGTCGACCTTTACGTCGGCGGCGTCGAACACGCTGTCCTTCACCTGCTTTACGCAAGGTTCTGGCACAAAGTTCTCTATGATTGCGGCTATGTCAGCACCAAGGAGCCTTTCCAGAAACTAGTTAATCAAGGCATGATCCTCGGTGAAAACGGCGAAAAAATGTCAAAAAGCCGAGGCAATGTCGTCAATCCTGATGACGTCATCGATCAGTGGGGAGCCGATGCTTTCCGCCTCTATGAAATGTTTATGGGCCCACTCGAAGCGGTAAAACCTTGGAAGTCAGATGGCATCACGGGAACCCATCGCTTCCTCTCGCGCTTTTGGCGTCTCCTCATTAGCTCAGAAGGAAAGCCGGCGCAGGGAGCAGGCCAAGGTTCTGAAGCTTTCGTCAGACAGCTCCATAAGACGATCAAAAAGCTGACTGAAGACTCAGAGAACATGCGTTTCAATACCTCCATCGCCGCTCTCATGGAGCTCGTTAACGCGGGCTTAAAGGAAGAAACCATTGGCCGCGATGCAGCTCGTTCCATGATACTCCTTTTGAGTCCCTACGCCCCTCACATCGCCGAGGAATTGTGGGAGCGCTACGGAGGGCGTACATCACTGGCCTACGAGGCATGGCCAAGCTTTGACCCGAGCCGCGTCGTCGAAGATGTCATCACGATCTCTATTCAGGTCAATGGCAAACTGCGAGCGACGCTCGAAGTGAGTAGGGCGACCAGTCCCGAGCAGATTAAAAGTGCAGCCAAAGCCCTCGAAGCTGTCGCCCGACACCTCGAAGGCAAAGCTTTGCTTAAAGAAATTTACGTCCCTGGCAAGATCGTCAATTTTGTAGTTCAGTAAAATGTGCTCAGCAAAAGAACTCTAGGCTTGAGGTCTTTTGCTGGGCTGCTCCCCCACTTGCTATACTAGGGAAAACACTCGATGCGAGTCTTCCCTATGCGCCCTGCCTGGATCAAATACTGTTTTGGTTTTGCCTTCATCACGGGTTTCAGCCTTCTCACCCTGAGTCTCTTTATTCTGCCACGGGTGCAGAATCGATTTGAGCAAAAGCTCATCCAATGGATGGATCATGAAAATCTGAGCTTTCGCTATCAAAAGTTGAAGTTGATTTGGTTTGGCCTCCGAATTGAAGGAGTTCAATTAGAGGGCCATGGAATGAAGGCGCGAGGATCCATTGCTCTCCACCTACGCCTCTGGCCCGACCTTCATTTCGCTCATCCTGAGCGCGCAATCTTCGATCATTGGCAGATCGAGTGGTCGCGTGTTTTGGAGAACGTCCCCCCCACCGACGAGGCCCGACAGAAGCTGGAGGCAAACGAGAGCGGTTCGAGCCCTGTCTCGGCCTTACGACGGCTCGAGGGCGCCCTCCTGCGCTTACAAGCAGAAGGACTTGTCCTCGAACTTCACCGCACTTCATTCAAGGTCTACGACAGCCAAGGGCAAGTCCTCATAAGCCTGCCCCAGGTCGACCTTACTTATGCCAGCTTTGATCAATCTCTGCAGGTCAAGGTCACTTCTCTTCACTATCGCCAGCACGAAATCCTGCGCGGTATGTCGGGTCAAATTCTATTGCAAAAGGAACGCGCTCGCTTTCCCTTCCTGCTGACCGCACTTGATACCGACGATGTCCCTTGGCAGCTCCAAGGGTCTCTGAGTCAGGATTTCGATAGCTTTGAAATGAGGCATAAGCGGAGTGGATTGCCACCGACTTGGCGACCTTTTCTACCCTGGATTACACCGCAGGATCAACTGCAGCTGCTCATCAAGGTGAAGGTCGAGGGACTGACGCGGCGCTCAAACATTAATTATGACGTTTTGGTGGCCAGCAACAACTTTCATCTGCTGCATCCTCTGCTCGGTGATG
>CANJJY010000044.1 GCA_947474445.1 Oligoflexaceae bacterium | reverse complement strand
TCAGTTGAAAAAGGCTCTGCATCAGATGATAGCGCACCACAGCCGACAGAGCATGTTCCTGGCCGACGCTCAGTTCATCGCAGGCCACTGCGTTACCGACTCTTTGCAAGAGCGGGATGAGCAATTCGAAGAGATACGCACGGATGCTGTAATCTGCTTTGGCCTGACTGAGCAGCGGACTGAGGCGCGTGAGATCGTAGGTGCTGACAGCGCGTTCGAGCCGCTGAGCGAGCGCCTGCGAGCGGTCACGTGCATCGGCCACCGGATCTTGCATCGTGGTCGTCTGAGCGGCCTCATTCAGGAGGGAGTTGAGCTCATGCACGGGATAATGCGCGATATTACCGATGAGAAAGCCTTTGCGAATGAGCAAGGCCACGAGTTTGAGTTTTTCCAGATCGTGAATCGAATAGGTGCGCCGCCCGTTGTCGAGCCGTCGCGGTTGGACGACATGATAGCGTCGCTCCCATGCCCTCAGGGTATGGCCGTTGATGCCCGTGAGCTGACAGATCGTCTTAACGGAAAGTTGATCGCGAAGAGCCGTCTCGTTCATCGCCCGGTACCCACCCGTCTCACTTAATTGGATTTTTTTCCTACACAAAGGACGGCGTAGCTTTACGCTGCGCGCATCATCCTAAAAGATTAGTTGTACTAAGTATACAGGGATTTCATACGGATTGGTTGTTTGTTTAAATCCCGTGCAAAGCAAAAGGTACCGACCCGGCGGGGCTCGCCCACGCGAAGGCGGGCGGCCCCGGCGCAGCTCGAACCCCTCCGGTGTTAGCCTACAAGCGAACCAGCATTTTGCCGGTATTCTCGCCCTTAAACAGACCAAGGAAGGCAGGGAGGGCTTGATCGAGACCTTCGACGATGGTTTCCCGCGCCTTCACCTGGCCTTCTTTCATCCAGAGCGACATGTCGCGCACAAAATCCTTTTGCATGCCGGCGAAGTCGGACACGATAAATCCGCGGAGCGTCAGGCGTCGAATGATGGCAAAGGCGAGGTTTTTGGGACCAGGGCCCGGCTCTTGATCGTTGTATTGGGCGATGGCGCCGCAGAGCGCTATCCGTCCAAAATTTTTCATCAGCGGAAGGGCTGCCTCGAGATGATCGCCGCCGACGTTATCGAAGTAGACGTCGATACCGTCGGGGGCCGCTTGAGCGAGCTGCTGAGCGATCGGGGCCTGACGATAGTTCAAGGCCGTGTCGAATCCGAGTTCAGTGGTGAGATAGGCGGCTTTTTCCGACGTTCCGCAGCTGCCGATGACCCTGCCTTTCTTGATCTTGGCAATCTGACCAACGATCGCGCCGACCGCTCCCGCTGCGCCTGACACGAAAACAGTTTCACCTTCTTTCATCGCCGCAACCTCGAGGAGTCCCGCATAGGCCGTTAAACCCGGCATACCGAGCGCACCGAGCCATACCGAGGGCGACAGGTCCTGCATGTCTGGTAGTTTGGTCAGCTGACGTCCGTCGGCGGTTTTAAACGCTTCGCGCCAGCCAAAGAAATGCGAAACCAAGGTCCCGACCGGCCAATCGTTATGGCGACTGGCGACGACGCGGCCGACCGCACCACCCGTCAGGGCTTCGTTCAGGGCAAAGGGATCGACATAGGTTTTCTTGCCCGACATGCGGCCGCGCATATAGGGATCGACGGACATATAAAGGTTACGAACCAAAACTTCCTTGTCGCCGAGATCCTCGCTGACGGTCACCGTCGTCAATTCGAAATTTTCGGAGCTTGGGAGTCCTTTTGGATAGGATTTCAAATGAATTTCGCGCGATAACATACTGTCCCCCTAGGCTGATGGCGTTACTCCAGCAATTTCTCCTCAATGCGCGGCGAGAGCAAGCAGCAAAATCCCGGCCGCGAGAGCCAGCCGCTCTGCAAGAATCAATCAGGCCTCCATGGCAGGTGCGAGTCTCCCCAGCGCCTAGGCGATGATGGGGAACTTTAACATCCAGATAGGCGGTCTCGCTGCGATCTGCTAGATTTCCTGCCTTTGCCACCGTATGAGGGGCT
Organism: Oligoflexaceae bacterium; assembly: GCA_947474445.1. Taxonomy (GTDB): domain Bacteria; phylum Bdellovibrionota_B; class Oligoflexia; order Oligoflexales; family Oligoflexaceae; genus Oligoflexus. The sequence goes on along the minus strand of CANJJY010000044.1, from coordinate 14,284 downwards.
CGATCCGGTCAAGAAAGCTTGCAAATGGGGTCGTTCCCGTATAATTACCAGGGTGGTGTTGAAGTTTTTCTTGTGCAATTCTTAGAAAATGTCCGAATCACTCGGGGTACACTCTAGATGAGCTTAGATGAGACGAGCCACCCTATTCCCATCGCTCCGTCTTTGACGCGGGCCGAAGACAGTCAAAGGAATGCTATGCGTAATCCCTCGCAACCCCTTGAAGGAAATCCCTCCCACCCTTCTGCTGGTCTCGAATTCAGCGACAAGGGTACGGCCGGTTCAGCTCCTTCGTCGCGGCAACAAAAGGCCCTTGATGCAGCCCGTAACATTCTCGCTCTGACGGAAGAAAACCTCGATCGCGAGGGTTTGCGCGACACGCCGAAACGCTTTGCCAAAGCTTACCAGACTCTCCTCGGCGGTTATGCCCTCAGTCCTTCCGCCGCCGTTGGTCAAGGAATTTTCCCGAGTGAAGGTCCTGGTCTGATCGCTGTGCAAGATGTTGAGTTCTATTCGATGTGCGAGCATCACCTGCTGCCCTTCTGGGGACAGGCGACCGTCGCTTATTTTCCTGGCACCAAAATCCTCGGTCTTTCAAAGATCCCGCGTTTGGTCGACGCTTTCGCCCGCCGCGTGCAGGTGCAAGAACGCATCACCCAACAGCTGCTCGAAGCGATCCGCGACCTCCTTGAACCGCGCGCGATCCTCGTGCGGCTCGAAGCCCAGCATCTTTGCATGATGATGCGCGGGGTGGAAAAACAGAGATCGCAGACCGCCACGCAGGCCGTATATGGATTCGATCAGTTGGCCGTTCATGAACGAGAGCAGCTCATCCGTCTGATGAAGTAGACCGACCCCCGTCCGGACGGGCTATTACAGGAAGAGGCGCCGATCATATTTCTCTGTGACGGCCCTTGATCTGACCTATCCAAATCCACTCATGGGGCGGAGGTCGTTTCCCGAGAGATGGTCGCGCTGTGCACACGGCGCTTTCCGCCGTGACGCCCCGTCAGGAGTCCTCCAGACGGCCGACAAAATCCATGCTTTTCATAAAAGTGCATGTTAAACTTCCGCCAACGCTGTGGTTTCTATGTCTAACTGCCCCCAAGGTTCTTAGCCTTAGAAACCCGTTTTACTCCTTCTCATGCCGTGTCGGAGGTTCTCGATGAACAGTTTTGAAAACGATAAGAGTAAAGCCGCATCTACCGATGAAAACCTGTACTTAGACGAGGAAGAGCTCGAGGGGGAAGAGGAATTGGACGAGATCGAAGTCGATACCGAACTTTTTACCGAACAGCTTCTGCGTTTCCCCAGCTTCGCGGATGCGCCGAAAGACAAGGCTCCCGACGAACTGTTCGATATCGTTTTCAATGCCTATCAGGACGAGAACCTTTCCGAAGAGCAGGATCACGTCGTCGAGCTCCTTCTCCACCTGCAGGAAGAAGAGAGTCCTTTCAACCTGAGTCGCGCTTTGGAAGTTTGGAATCAAGCCGATCGCCAAACCTTTCTCGCTTTGCTGCACGAGCTCAGCGACATCATCGATGAAGACACCGAAGAAGAATAAGTATCCGGACCTGACCGAGGGCGGCTGAGGCCGCCTTTTTTTTTGCCCGAAATAAAAAAAGCCACGTTGTGAAACGCAGCTTGCGAAGATGGGTGAGACTCTTCCTTGAGGCTCAATCCATGGTCTTTTTAATGTTCAGGACTGCAAGTATCGCGATCTTTATTCCACTGGCACTGCATGTTGTCCTTCGAGCTGTTGCACGTTAAGACATTGGTGCCGTTGTACTGACTGCAGCTGCCGTTTTTTGGGAACCATTTGTTGTAAATCGTCGACCACCATTCTCCGTCGTGGTTGTCGGGTCCACCAGGACCGCCAGGTCCACCAGGTCCGCCGGGTCCACCACCAGGTCCACCAGGTCCACCAGGACCGCCGGGTCCACCGCCAGGTCCACCAGGACCGCCGCCGTGTCCACCACCAGGTCCACCGGGTCCACCGCCAGGTCCACCAGGACCGCCGCCGTGTCCACCACCAGGTCCACCAGGACCGCCGCCGTGTCCACCACCAGGTCCACCAGGTCCACCAGGACCGCCGCCGTGTCCACCACCAGGTCCACCAGGTCCACCAGGACCGCCGCCAGGCCCACCAGGACCGCCGGGTCCACCACCAGGACCGCTGGAAGCGTGACAAGTGCCACCCTGATACGGACTCCAATCACATTGCATATAATCTTGCGACGAATTGCAGGTCACCGTATCGGTATAATTATATTGTTCGCAGTAGCTCGATTTATCGAAACAGGTGTTGTAGCGCGCCGAATACCATTGATTCCACGAGCAGACCACTTGGGGCGGCTGCGGGTATTTCACCTTGCAGCTGGCACCATTTTCCCAGCCCCAGCCGTCACCATCGGGATCGGAAGCCGAACTCTGGCAATACCCGCCGTTACTACTGCCCGGTCCGGGTCCACCAGGACCAACGGGTCCAGGACCTTGAGGCCGAACTTTGCAGCTCGCGTTATTTTCCCAGCCCCAGCCGTCACCGTCTGGATCCGAAGCCGCGCTCTGGCAATAGCCACCGTTGCTGCTGCCCGGTCCGGGTCCACCAGGACCAACGGGTCCAGGACCTTGAGGCCGAACTTTACAGCTCGCGTTATTTTCCCAGCCCCAGCCGTCACCGTCGGGATCAGAAGCCGCACTCTGGCAATAGCCGCCGTTGTTCCCACCGCCGGATCCCGGACTATACACTTGGCAGCTGGCGTTATTTTCCCAGCCCCAACCGTCACCATCGGGATCCGAAGCACTGCTTTTGCAAACAGGAGGAGTGCGCGTGCCGTCAAAGGCCGGGCATCCGAGTTCATCCGCGATGAAGAGGACATCGTCACGGAGGAGTTCAAGCTGTTGACGAATCGAAGGAGCGACGCGCGCTTCTTTGAGATCGTAGCTGACGTCGGTATTGAGAGAAGACAGCTTAACGCAGGCTCCCGTCAATTTTTCAGCAGCAGCGCCGCCGTTGCCCTGTTGATTAGACAAGAGAGCGTCATAGACTTGATCGGAAATCAGTCGCAGCCTGTCGGTGTAAGACCGATATTGCGCCGACGCCGTTCCATCCACAGAAGCATTCAAGCTCGCCGTAATTTTCGGCTGACTCGTCATCTCGTGAAGAAGATCGTTGACCGATTGCAGATTATCCCACTTAAAACTATCGGCCCGCGCTGGCCCCGTGAGGGTCACCAGGAGCAGGGCGAGAGTCAGCCGCACGTGCACCACCATAGTTTGTTCCACCTTGTGAATGTGTGTTGTGGACCTTGAGACAGACACCCAAAGATGTGATCGACCTTGCAGGGAGACGCTGTCACTCAAACCACAATTGGCGTATAGATGATGGGAGAATAAGGTTCAAGACTCTTCCGCGTCAGCAAGGGCTCTGGAGAACGATAGTTGAATAAAGACATGCGTAGGTCGCCGATAAACAGGCGTAAAACCTCAGATCACTACCCACGCCATCAAGGCGCACGCAGTCCGCAGTAAAGGAAACTTAAATATTTCTCATATTTTAGAGGGCAATTTTTTCTTCAGCCAGGCTTGACTCGCCCTGCGCGCATCTTATCTTGCGAATAACCCCTAGCGAACAAGCATCGTGTGCTGTTCGATCTCTGACTCTCCGGCTACACCCAAAAGCCAAATTCCTCATAAGCTCTGCTTTCAATCTCGCAAACCCCCGGGATGGGTGCCCGGGGAAAATCTGCGTCAGCCTTCGCTACGATCGGGTCCTTTGTCGAGCAGTTTGACCGAACTACTGGGCAGGGCCAATCGCTCAGCGATGGCTGCGTAGCTCAAACCTTCAGCGCGCAGATGTCTCACCTCGAGCTGTTGCGCACGCGTGAGCCCCTCCGGACGTCCTAAACGCACGCCCCGCTGCCGGGCCGCATCGAGCCCCGAGCGGACGCGCGAGACGATGGTGTCGCGCTCAATCTCCGCTATTTCGGAAAAGGCGGCCAGCATCGTCCGACGGAAGGGATTATCGAGGCCCATGTTGAGGACAGGTTGCGTCACGGAGATGAAGCCAACACCCGCTTGGTCGAGAGTGAGAAGGACCTGAATCGCTTCCGTCGCATTGCGACTCAGCCGATCGAGGCGATAGACGATGATGGTATCGATCTGCTGTTCAAACGCGGCCCGGAGGAGCGCCTGAAAGCCCTTTCTCTGACTATCCGTTCCCGAAAGACCGTGATCTTTGAATTCCTTTTGACTCAATGGCCGTGACTCCGGCGGCAAGGCTGCGATCCACTGCGCAATGGCTAGTTTTTGGCTCGCTAATTCCTGCTTGTCGGTCGACACGCGATAGTAAATACCCACATTCTTCACGCCGAACCTCGCGAGGCCTGTACGACTGCGTTAAGTGGATGATAACTGCTTGACTCGGCCAAAAAAATCCTCACACTTCAGCGTTAAACCTCACCTCGTCAAACCAGTCATAGATTCTGAAAATATTCTCTTATCCCTCATTTTGCCATCAGCGTCTGGCTGAGTTGGCCATGGCAGAATAATTATCGCAGGACACGTTCGAGCGCAGAGTCAAGGTGTCCAGTCATTAATCAAGGTTTTGTGGTATCCGTCACCAACTTGTTCGCGAGGAAGATAATTTCAACGAGATCGATTTTTGCACTATAGGCCGCAAGTCGCAGTCCACAATAGAACTTTTGAGTTTCCGGAATAAAAGTGCAATGGACGACCTTCAGGCTAAGCCGTGCTTGCGACCAATCGGTCTCAACATACGAACTGGGATCCACGTAAAAAGGCATTATGAGTCCGAGACCCGTACGCGAAACATTTTGGATAGTTTCGTAGAGGATTGGTTGGCCCTTGTCACTGGTGAAAAGATTAAACGGCAGCGGGCCGGCAATATTAGTGAATCTCTCTTCCAGCCGCTTCACGAGGGGTGATTTCATGGGTGACACGTGTTTGTCTCTCTGTGTTTATTAGGAATGGGAAGATTGGTCTCGGACCTGCCCATCAGTATAGCAAAAGCAGCTTAGAAGCGCCCCCGTGGGTGCAGGTCAAGCATTTACTTGCCGCTTTGGACATGGGCCCGCGGAATGGCAATCTGAAACTCCGTGGGCCTTTGCCGATGGCTGAGGCTGAGAGTCCACGATAAACTGCGGCATAGCCCAAAGGCTAAAGCCAGCCCCATACCTGTTCCCTGACCCACAGGTTTCGTCGTAAAAAACGGCTCAAAAATACGGTCTTCTATTTTGAGATCTATGCCCGAGCCTTGGTCGGCAACTGAAAGTTGCCAATTTTCTTTAGCCTCTATCAAACTCACGGTGATCTGCCGATTCTCCGGCAACGGTATGTCCGCGCAGGCATCGGCGGCATTGTCGAGGATGCTGCTAAGGATTGCTTGCACGTGAAAGCGCAGCCCCAGAATCTGAACTTGCGGATCAACGGCTATGTTGACTTGAATACCGTGGGTCTTCAGTTTGAACTCAAGCTGTGCGCACGTTTCATCGATCAGCTGCCTGAGATCAAACAATTCCTTGGCATCCGAAGCGAGGTCTGAGGATCGCGTCACCGCCAAAAGGCTAGAGACTATATCTTCGATACGCTTCAAATTAAATTCGGCGCGTCCATACCATAGATGCATTTGCTCCTTGCTCAAGGGACGTACAGCCATCTGAGGGTTTAAGAGGTGCAAAGCGCCCCGAACAATCATCAAAGGATTATTGATTTCGTGAGCTAAACCCCCGACAAAGTCAGTCAGAGATGACAATCTGTTTTTGACTTCAATCTCCCTATTTTGTTCTTCAATTCTCTCCAACGCCCGACTGTAGGCGAGATCGCTCAGAAAGGCGACACCAATGGCGAGTAGACCGACCGAAAGTCGAGCTATGAAAGCATCTCGATCGAGATGGGGATAAACAGCTGGGGCCGAGGTTAACCAGCCTAGCTCGATTCCGACTTGAAAGAGCGTTGTGACCACCACGCAGATGAATCCCCACCAGCGACCGCCAAGAAATGTCGCCGTGAAAATGACAAGCGGTATAAAACCCTGGGTGGCGGAGACATCGGGATGAGGTTTTGAGAGGATGACGAGCATGACGACGAGACAACAGCTTGAGGCGAGAAATCCCCGATTCCATCGATCAGGGACCCGTCGGGCGATGACGAGAGTCCAAATAGAACTCGCCAATGCCATCGAAGCCAGGCACGCTACCGTCCTATCGATTTGACCGAACTGCTGATAGAGGACGATGGTCAGACCGGATAGACAGAGGGAGGCAAAGGGCAAGAGATGACGGACGACCCGCTCCCTAAAAACTTCTCCATAGGGCAGATGCAACGGCACGTCTTGACTGGACAAGATCGACTCCCCTCTCGGCAGATCTCCGTATAGTTTCGGTCGTGTTAAGATTATACAGAGTCTGCTGCAAAAAGATGTGATCAAGGCTGAAGTCAAAAGCTTTTTGACAGAACCGTTTTGAATTATTTCAGACCTGAGGGTATCCTGAGCAGCTTTTCACTTTATCAAGGGCGTAAGGCGAGATCTTTGCTTACATCGCTGAGGAGTATATCTTTGCTTTCATCCGTCAAGAGCGCCACCATCCATAGATAATCGACGCCTGAAAATTCTTCATGGCAGGCCTGCGGCTTTTCCAGACCGTACTCCCAAGAACTGCGCTGCCAGAGGTAGTCCGCGCGCCGATCGCAGTTCTGCGGCAGCCGATCGGGAGGAAAGGCGGGCATCGCCAGCAACCGTTCCAGAAGGTCGGCGCGGACCCGCGCTGTCAGAGCGCCGGCACTCCGGTACTTGAGCCAGGCAAAAAAGAGGTTCTGCGGGTCGAGTTCCGCCAGCTTTTGGCCTGACCACTGGAGACGTTGGGACGCGAGCTTCAGCGGATAGACTTTAGAGCTCACCCCATCGATCAGATCAGCCAGGCTGCGCACGGAGCGTTTTTGTTCCCAGAGTTCGATCTCATTCCAGAGGACGAGTGCACTGAGATGAGCGGTATATCCGGGTGAGGCCGACCAGGTATCAAACTCGAGGGTGGAAAAGCCTATTTTAATTTCATCGGGTAGACTCTTGAGTTCCCAGCCGCGCTCAAGACTCATCTGCTTGATGAGTTCACTCAGACTTGGCGAGAGTCGGCTGACATAAAAAGGGCCGGGATCGATCGCTCCATCAGTCTTTTCGACGATGGTGAGCAGAGTCCGGAGATGTTCTGCATGCAGGGGAGGATTGCGGCTGAGCGCGGTCAGCAGACCAAAGATTTGATCGCGCGATGTATTCTTACGCGAGCAGCGTGGATGCCTGACCCAGCGTCCGCTGCGATAGCTACCTGTGATCGCGCGCCAGGCGTCATCGGCCTTGTCGGTCCAACCGAGTTTGACGAGCGCCGTGTAACGCAGACTAGAAAACAAGAGACTATCGCAGAGTCCGAGAGATTCTCCCGTCACGGCCCGATTGACGACCATGCCTTCATCGAGATGCTTCGCTTCAATCTCTCTCTCATAGATGACCGCTCGTTCCCGGGCGAGAAGAGATAAGGCGCGCCAGCGTCGATAATCAAATTCTGGATCGGATGATCGGCTGTCGCTGAGAGTGCGGGCCGACAGATGCTGTGAATCCACCTCGCGCGCGGCCAGGCCGCGGAGCAAGCTGAGTCCAAGGCCTCCGAAGACCGCACATAGGCCGACCATGTAAATCCCTCGGCGCATCGCCCACTCCTCATACCGACCACGTGAATCCTTATCGGCAGAAAAGTATTTAATCTAAAGCCCCGTCAAGACCCTGCTTTTGCGAGTTTTATAGCGATGACTCAAGCCATACCTCACGGCAAGGTCGTCCATCGCTCGTTTCTTTTTTCTAATTATTTTGAATACTTACAAAGGGCGTGGCTTTTCGGTGACAGGTGTTAACGAAAAAAAATTTTTGCTTTTTCGGGATTTCTCCCTTATTTCAATGGTGAAAGGCCAAGAATATGCGGACGTGAGACGGTTTCTCACGCACTCAGGCCTTACCCCGTTACGATGGAGACGAACTATGAACGTCAGACTCTGCACTCTCTCTTTGATCTTTACTCTGGGTCTCGGCGGCTGCGCTACCAACGACGCCTACACCAACGACAAGGAAGTTTCGGGCACCACGATCGGCGCCGTTTCTGGAGCTTTGGCAGGCGTGGTTCTCGGCAATCAAGTGAAAGGCAACAAGAACGCGCGGCAGAATGCACGCTTGGCGGGAGCAGCGATCGGCGCGGCAGTCGGCGGTGGCATCGGCAACTACGTCGACAAGCAAGAAGCCGAGCTGCGTAAAGAATTAAAAGGCACAGGCGTCAGCGTCACCCGCAAGGGCGATCTGGTGGTCTTGAACATGCCAGGCAATATCACCTTCGATACAGCGCAGTCAGCGATCCAAAGCGATTTCACGCCTGTTCTCGGCAGTGTCGCCAAAGTGATCAACAAGTTTGATAACACCGACGTTGAAATCACAGGCCATACCGATACCCGCGGTAACATGCAATCCAACCAAGTTCTTTCGCAACAGCGCTCCGAAGCCGTCGCGAGCTTTTTGCGGCAAAAAGGTGTGGCAGGAAAACGCCTGCACGCTTCGGGATACGGCGCTAGCCAGCCGATCGCCGACAACAACTCCGAAGATGGTCGCGCCGCCAATCGTCGCGTTGAAATCATCTTGACTCCCCAAGCCCGTTAATCACGCAGAGGAGAGCCCGCTGGCTCCCCCATCATCTAAAGCCTGTTTCCGCCGGAAACAGGCTTTAATAGTATATGAGCCAGGCGATTTTAAGCGATGATTGCTCGCTCTGTGTCCAAGCAAGTTCCCATTGATCGTGACGGGCGGTGGTATAGCGCAGCACCAAACTTTCTTCATCATGACGCTTCTCTTGCGCCGTGACCAACCACGCGGGACGTATCGACAAAAGACTTTGCCAACGGCTATTCCATCGATGGAGCCAAAGTCCAGTCACTCCTAGATCGACGAGGGGGCGGCCACCAGTTTGGAGCTGCACACCGGGCAGGAGCGAAAGGAGCGAACGTTCGCGCCAGAGTTCCCAGCTTGCGCCGATTGAACCGCGAAAGTAGCCGTGCAGACCCGCATCCGCTGCGATCTCGTCCTCAGATGGCTGATCCGCGACGTAGTGAAGCCCGCCATCCAAAGTCCAGCTCTTGACCGGATCTTCGAGGTGAAAGGGCGCGAGCGACCAGACTTCGGCGATGCTGAGATCCGCGACAGTACGGCGGCGGCTAGCTGCGGCTCTCACGTCGATGTAATTGAGCTGGTAATAGGGATCAAAGCCTGCCGGCGGATCGAGGAGATCGTGGAGACCATAGCGCCAGCGTAAACCGGGCGTGAAATCTGATGCGGTTCTGCCCATCTCGATGCCCATGCGCTGACTGCTGTGCGCGAGAATAGGATTATTTGTGGCCCGAACGGTTTCTCTCGACTCACTGACGCCAGGCAGATTGGAGCGCGCATAGAGCACGCTCGTTTCATAGGCGCGCAGATCACTTTGCTCCGGGAGCGAAAGGCGTGATTTTTCGATGGTGATGCGATCCAAAGCCGTATCGAGGACGGCGGCATCGGAGATCGATTGCGGATCGATATCACCAGCCCACAATCTCTGCAGCTCCTTTTGCTCTCTCGCCGCTAAAGCATCGAATCGCGTTTGAAATAGGCGGCGCTGTGAGGGGCGAAACTCCAAGGGAGCGGCCGGCACGTGTTCGGCTACGCGCTGCATGACGACGGCGGGCAAAATAAATCCATGCAGTTGCTCCGTCAGTCGCCAGCTCGGCTTGACGACATCGAGCAGTTCGACCAGCATCGAGGAGCAGTTGACGTGCGTGAAGTAATAGGGCGTGCTCGCGCGCGAGAGAAGCTCCCAGAGATGTTCAAGAAACAGCTCTTTCTCGTCTGCGGACAATGCGATGGTCAGTTCCCAGAGATCGCGGTTCTCGGCGTAGGCATAGGTATTGACGAGTTCATAGTAAGGTTCGAGGGTGAAAACGCCGGGATAACCACCGGTCAAACCTTTGATCGCATAGGTGAAGACATCGTCAGGATTGGTGACGGCCACAAAGCCGATCCCGTAGTCGAGCAGGGAAAGACCTTCCTCCGGAGCGCCCAAAGCCGCCGCTTGCTCCAAGTTGAGTTTCAAAAGATTATGGCCGAACATCGAGGCGGCATTGCCAGCGTAAGCCGAGGAGTAGACGAGGCTGAGAGATTGAAAGTTGAGCTTGGCCTTCCATCTCACTAGATCAGGACAGGGTCTCTCCGGCAAACGCGGATCAATGTGCCTGCGAAACCAACGGGCGCGGGCGGGGAAGGCGCAAAGCGGATCGAGAGTATCATGGCCGATCGTCACCGTCTCTTGCCGCCAAGCCTTCAGCTGCGCGGCGAACTCCGCCTGCGGATCTGATGGTCCCTGTCGACTGAGAAAAAAATCAGGACTGGTGATAGAACTCTCAGTGGGAGGCTGCCCGTTCTGCCCCCTGTAATGCATGAGACGCAGCCAGTCAGCCTCCAGCGGTTCCACCCTTGCCGAGGTTTCCAGACGGACGGCATCAGCGTGGCCGGACGCGGCGATCAGATACAGAAGCGGACCGATCCACAGTAGCTTCCAGACAGTCACGATCCGCTCCCGCTTTCTTTTCCCTCTCCTTCACCTTAGGAACAAGCTTCCTCGAGCGCAGGCGAAGAATGGATAATCGCTGTCGTCGCTTCGACCAGAGCCTCGGGTGCGACGGTCAGGTAAAGTTCTTGATGAAAAGAGGTCTGCAGATCGGCTGCCACTTTGCTGCGAACGGCGGCAGAACAGCCAAAGCTGGCGATATAAGCGTTGAGATGCTGACCCGATCCCCGGGCCATATCCTGCCGGAGGAGATCGTAGCTTTTCGTAGCGAAATGCAGACTGCGCTGCTCTTCGAGCACCAGAGAGTGCTTTGCGCAGTTGGAGGTTCCAAAGGTCATGCCCAAAGTGGAAACGGGCCAAAGGATGCCATTCGTGGTATTACGCAGGGAAGAGGACACAATACTGTTCTCTTTGAAAATATACCAAGCCGGTCCACAGCCACTGCTGCCGTCAGCTGCGCGACCATAGGTGGCATGAAGCAGAAAAAACAGTCCGAAAACGCTACCGATAAAGCGCATGGCGACTCCTTGCTTGAAGCTGACGAGGTTTGATCCCCCGATTCTAACAGAAGGAGGAAGGTCAGCCAAGACCAGGGGACAGCCCTCCGCAGGAGCTTTCATTTCAGAGTTTTATCTGATTCAAGACTTCGATCAGCGCTTCAAAGCTCTTGAGATCGATGCGCGGTGCAAAACTGCTGGCGCACTGTCCGTAGTTGACAGCATAGGTGACCTTTTCGCTCACCGTGCTTCTTAATTCGACTTTGACGTCGGGAGCATCCGCGGTGCAGGGCGTCGGGTTACTCGCTTTAGCGAGGCCGAGGATGCGTTCTTCAACCTTTTGGTATTCATCGAGGCTCAGCTTTTTGGAGGGTTCCTTGCTGTCGCCGCAGTGGCAACTGCGGTGGATCAGCGAGCGGTCGCTGGCGATGATCTGCCACTCTTCACTGAAGGTGCACTCCGTGGATGCGCCGCTCGCGCCGTCGCAGTCGGACGCTGCCTTGATTTCCCGGATCGTCATTTCAGTGCCGCCCGCCTTCCAGTGCTCACCAATCGAAGGGCTGCCCTGACCATCTATATCGAGCGTCAGACGGGGATCGAAGGTTTTGGGATCGGCTGTTCCACTTTCCTTGAGTTTAGCTCCCGCTGGTGCCTCACCGCTGCCATCGGTCAGGACGTCGACCCGGCCATCAGGAACATCGACGGCATCGCCTCCATGGTGGCGGCAACCCAATAGCAGACTGAGGCAGACGAGTCCGACTCGCGACCAATTCTCGAATGACGCCATGTGTAAACTCCCTTGGACCATCACCGCGCGCCTCTAGCGATCCAAAGCTGACTTCGCGCGGAGTAAAGCCTCATTATATCGGCTCAGGAGGGGCTCGCCAAGGACTTAGACGGCGAGTTCATCGAGATCAGCCAGACTTTCTTCGACTTTTTCGGGTTCTTGAAAGGTGGCGATATGAAACAAGGCATCGCCTTCGTGGACGACGGGCAGTTGCGTCGCGCCGATGACGATGCCTTCGACCCGGGCTTTGACCGTTTCCACTTCATCACCGTAGGGATCAGAGATGATGGCGATGATTTCGTCCTTATGGACGAGGGCGCCGACCTTGGACAGCATGCGGACGATGCCGCTGCGCGTCGCTCGCGTCCAATAGCTGCTGTGCGCGATAAAAGGTTTGGGCTGCGGCCGCGTCGGCCGCGTGGTGCGCTTGCTCCCATCGAGCATATTAATCGTATGCATGACCGAGAGGATGCCGTTGAGTCCGATGCGAATAGCCCTCTCTTCAAAGCGGAGGGCTTCGCCGCCTTCGTAGAGAAGCATAGGAATGCGGCGTTCACTCACCGCTTGACGCAAGGAGCCATCGGGGACGTTGGATCGCATGATGACGGGAATACCAAAGGCTTCGGCCAGGCGCAGCGTCTCGGGCTCGTCGATGTCGGCGCGGATCTGGGGCAGGTTCCGTCGATGCACGGCTCCGGTATGCAAATCGATGCCATGGGTCGCTTTCGAGACGATTTCACTCATGAATACATGGGCCAATCGCGAAGCAAGAGAGCCGTTGGGCGAACCAGGAAAGCAGCGATTGAGATCCCTGCGGTCGGGCAGATAACGCGACAGGCTGTTGAAGCCAAAGACGTTGACGATCGGGATGACCAGCAGGGTACCCGCGATATCTTTGAGCTGTCTCAAGTCGAGCAGTCGCTTACAGATCTCAACGCCGTTGAGTTCGTCACCATGGACCGCAGCCGAGACAAAAAAAATCGGGCCCGGCGAGCGCCCCCGGATCACTTCGACAGGAATATTGATATCGGTGTTGTCGTAGAGTTTGCCTATCTTGAGATGGATCTTTTTCCTTTCGCCTCGCCCGATCTCTTGATCGCCGAGTACGAAGACATCGTCATCCAGCAGGGATTTACGTGGCTTTTCCTTGGTGGCTTTATGTTTCAAGCTCAACCTATGAGGTGATGCGATTGGAAAAAGTGGGATCTCTGACCTTAATTCTAGCGCAATCATCGGCTGCCGTCTTGGGTAAGACTGCCCCACCAGCTGGTTCTGGCTCTCATGGGGAGAGAGGACGCTCAATAATTCAGTTCAAGACCAATGCGGTAACCCGTCTCATGAAACTGGCTGGTCGTCGTCCCGTCCTTGGCTCGCGTCGTGCGTTGATAGGCGCCCATTTCGACATTCATATCGAGTTTCTTTGCGCCTATTTTGCCTAGTCCGATGTCCCAGGGAGCCACCCATTGGAGACTGACTTCCGAACTCTCACTCTTGTATGCGCGGACTGTACTGTGGAGTCCCCAAGGGAAATAGCGAAGGCTGGCTTGAAAGCCGATATCAGCTAGTTTTTGGTTGTCGACCCGCAGCGGCACCTGCACGAGTCCGATGTTAGTCCCCACGTCGAGACTCCAGTTTTGGCGACGAGATTCTAGGTTGAGAACATCGAAGAGGACGCCGAGCAAGAGGCGCAGACGTTTTTGAGTCGCTGCAGGCGGCTCAGTACCGCCCTCATCGTAGGTCGTCGTCGTCGCATGGGTCTCGGTTTCAATCTGCACCTGAAAGGTCGGCTGCGCGTAGTAGTGCAACGCAAAACCTGTACCCAAGCCTTGGGTCGGCGCGCTTTCATAGCGATCGCGGCGATTGACCCGGAAATCCTCGCGAAAGCTCCGCAGACCAAAGCTCATGCGACTGCGGCGGAACAGAGGTTCGAGCGAGGTCCGTCCTCTGTCACCAGAGCCACCCCCCTCCAGGATGCCATCGATGTTCCACCACTTGCGCTCAGGTCCTTTGAGAAGATCTTTGTAATCAGGTTCTGCCGTCAGCTGGTCTTCATCGCTGGCAAAGGGATCGAGAACGAGCACGGGCGGCTCTTTCACAGCGGGGCTTTTGGATACAGCGGCAGGGGGCGGCTGGGTGTACATCAACTTAAGGCCGTTGATGGGCGATTTTTTGGGGACTGTTTTTCGGTCAACTGACGCCGCTTCGGGACGGACGCGCAGGATCCACGGCACGCCATTCCCCCGGAGGTAGAGGTAGGGCACGTTGGAAATAACCCAGGTTTTTTCACCGTGAGGTTGGCTGAATGAGAGTCGATAGGAATCGCCTGGCTTATCTTCCGTCCAACTGATGAAAATCAT
>CANJJY010000043.1 GCA_947474445.1 Oligoflexaceae bacterium | reverse complement strand
GATGCGAGGGATGCTGCGCCGCGGTACTTCGGTGTTTTGTGCTGCTGTCTGCTGGGCATAAAGCTGTGCTAGCCGACTGATCTGGCGGCGATATTCTCTGTTCATCAGACTGCCTGTAAAGCCTTCTAAATCAGACTCTTTTAAGAAAGAACGATGAGCATCAATGTCGCAATCCGCATGCATATCCAGCCTCCAAGCGCTCTCATATCTTTTTAAAACCTCCGCGATTATTCTCGCATCATCTGCATAAAAGCAAATGTAATCGCGTGAGTTTAAAATAGTTGTACTTCTTTCAGGTAATTTAGCAGTGCTTACATCAAACAGTTGGGACAATATGAAAAAGAACCAAACGAAACTTGTTACAAAAATGTTGTCGTCTACCGAAATGTTGGATCGTTCGGTAAAGATTCAAAGAACAGAAGACTCTAAATGTTTGCAAATAAAGAAATTCAAAATTGATAAGCGATGCGCTTAAGCTCAATCTCAATGGAGAAGACTAGACCTTTAAGTTGACATAATTGCTTATGTTTATGGCCCATAAAATTTAATTTGCCGCGAACTTTTGGCTCAGTGCCGGAGCCAGTAAAGGCAGATTCAAAAAAAGCTCGATAAGAAGGAGCGGATGAGCCTTGAGTTGCGTTATCACAATTGTTATAGCGAGCATCTGAAAAATTTTTTTTCGATGGATGGGCCCGGTGATATGCGGGCTTTTTACTATGATGTTATGCGGATGCATCTGCGCGTTCCCGAACGCTAGGTCGAACTTAAGAGCATTGACGAGGTGATATAGCAGCAAAGCCTGTTACGCCTGCCCGTGTTTCTGATCGCGCGGAAGAAAACCTATTCGTGGGAAACTCGGGAGAAGATCTTTGACGGTTAAATTTGGTTTGGAAAGAGTCCTGGCTCTGTCGATCTTCCTAAATATGGGGTTCTGGAGCAGGCCGGCTGCGGCCCGAGATGGTCTAACACCTGTGGCTGCCCTCGCCGATCTCGGCGCCATCATCGGAATTACCGGTGAGGAAACTGTAAATGAGAATCTTGCGCAGTGGGCAACCTTGCCGCCAGTTGAACAATTAGATGCGAGCGTGGCCCGCGCCTTGATTGAACAGTCAGAAATGCCCAAATGGAGCAGTAGATTGGCCGAATTTCAGGGGCTGGTCACCTTGATCTTCGAGGATTTTCCGGCGACTGAGCAGGCCCGTTTGGGAGATCGCTATCGGCTAGACATGCAGATGCTTGACGAGGCGCGAGCAGCCATCAATGCTTACGTCAAGCGACTGCATCCTGGCTTAAAATATATCGCGGCCGAAAAGTTGCGAGAGAAGTTTCGCGGCCGCGGCGTGCGCATCGCTGTGATTGATCTTTTTGATGCAGATTTATTGGAAAAGCAGCGGCAGGAATATCCGCTGGCCCGTATTCACGCACCGCTCAGCTTTGGGAGACCTGTAGATCTCAGCCATGGCAATACCGTGATCGATCTGATTCTGACCTTAGCTCCCGAGGCCGAGATCGTGCCTCTGACTACCGATGCCGCGGCTTACCCCCAGGCGATGAGCTATTTGGAAGGACGGAGCGATATCGATCTCATCAACATGAGCCGGGCCTTCGCTCCTGCAGCCGATCAAAAACATCTCGATCCCCTATTTGCGCAAAGTTTAAGGGCTTTGATTCAAACTAAGATTGTCTGTAAATCTCTCGGTAATACCGGTACCGATTTCGGTGGGCACTTGAACAGTCAGCGCTTGGAAAAGGGTTTAGGGCCGGTTGCGAATCTTTTTGCTTACGACCTCGATCTCATCCAAAATCTTTATGCGGGGGACGAGGCAAACAGAGACGACCTGCTGATTTTTGGGCTGAATCTTGCTCCTTTCGCTGATGCTGTGGCCCTTACGGCGACCGTTCCCGGTGAGGCGATGGCGATCCAAAGCCGGACTCTCAGCGTTCCAGCTGATGGAGTCTGGAGTTTTTCGACCGATAGTTTTGAAGCAGGTAGTTCCTTTGCGGCGCCGCAGCTTACTGGAATGGCGGCTTTGTTGCTCGAGGCCAGCCGCCTGCAGCGGCCTGATGCGCAGCAAGCTAGCCACTTCAAGGCGGTGCGCGATGCTTTAATTTTCACTGCAGATCGACAGGGGCATGCCGCTACGGAATTTGGTCGTGGGCTACCTGCTGGTGATCGAGCTCTCAAACAGCTCGATCAGTTTCTTTGACAGGCGAAGGCAGAGGTTCCACTCTCAGCATCTCTACCTGCGATATGAGTGACTCCGTGCGGAATCTTTCCCAAATTGAAATCGAGAATCTTTCGCGATTGTAAAGTTGCATTGTCGCTATCGTTCTGCCGCTTTCATGCTTTATAGAGTTAAATGTTTAAATTTCGATAGTTGTGATTTGCGTATTGCGCATTGCCAATATGGCTGATAAAACGCGGTTTCAACGCTGCTCGTCCCATTCTTCACCCGATGGTCAAGTCTGCCAGGAATTCAAAATGAATCACAAAAAACCCAAACAAGTTATCTTATTTCTCTGGTTCTTGGCAGCCGTAGGATGTTCCAAATCGCGTGCCTCAGAAAGCCACCCGAGCATCATCGGTGGCAGCCTACCCGACATCTCAAGCCCTGCGCGTAGCAGCACGGTAGCTTTGGTCAAAATCAGGCAAGGGCACACCGACAGCTACTCGATCTTTTGCTCAGGAACGTTAATCGCTAAAAACCTCGTTATCACTGCTTCCCACTGTCTCGATGGCAGAGATGCCTCTGGCTTTAAAGTATTGTTTGGGACCTCGGATAAAGATTCATCTGCTACTATTATTGATGTACTTGAATTCAAGTTATTTACCGACGATTGGAGCAAATTCTCACCCAACCTTGATGTGGCTTGGGTGAAGCTCAAGCAGGATGCGCCGCCTGACTCTATCCCTATCGAAATTTTTCACGACTATAACGCTTTCACGACCGTGAATGATAGTAATCAACGATTTCTTTTAGCGGGCTTCGGCAATCAAAAAACCACTTGCGTGACAGAAGACTGCGTAGGCACCAAACTGGAAGTACCCACGCAACTTCGTGATCCGATTTATCGCAACAGCCGTCTCATGTCGATCCTGGTATTTGGCAAAACACCGCTGAAAGGCATTTGCAATGGGGACTCGGGGGGGCCAGCTTTCTATAAATTCCACGACAAGTGGTATCTAATAGGCGCGTTGAACGGGAATAAAGAGACCCTGACTCCGAACGCCTTTCAGAACCCTGAGCAGTCATGCGAGTCTGGTGAGAGCATCTATGGCTTTGTTGGAGACTATGCTGCGTGGATAGAGGAAACTTCGGGGGTGACTTTAGCATACGACGAGGACTTAAATCAAAGGCAGGCAACTATTGCTGTCATGCCAGAGTCTGAGAGACCTCAGTCGAATGATTTTGCAAGCTGGTTTGCTTACAACAATTACTTAGATGAAGCATGGTATACCGTCGATAACATCATTCGAGTGGCTGCGACAGCGTCCGAGGGCGAGGATCGCTTGGCGATGTATCGAGACCCTCACCGAGTGATCGATTATTTCAAAGAGAACCCGACTTTAGAGCTAGTAAGTGTGACTGATATTCGTCCCATATTAGGACTGCCACTTGAAAGCCTATATCTAGTTTTAAACGATCTCAGCGCTTATTCGCTCCTAGCTCAGCTCAAGCACTTGCGTATTTTGAAGATTGCTCCGGGTCTATTTCAAAGTGGAAGCTTCGATGCAAGCTTTATCAACGAGCTCAAAGAACTACGTTATCTATCCCTAAGCGATTTGCCAAGTGCCGACCTTACTAAGATCAATTGGCAGGAAATGTCTAATCTACGAGAGCTGCATCTAAATAACCTCGGTATCGACAATCTGGATTTCCTTGAAGGCATCCCGCTGCCGTCGGCTTTAAGCAAGGTCTATATCGATCATAAACTCATTCGACTGACACCTCCGCTAGCCAACTAGCGCTGATTTGAGCTTCATGTCTTGTTCCCCTCTTCACGCGCTCAGGGAAGGTGGAAGTCATTTCCACAATGGAACAGGGCTTGCTATTTCCAAATCGCACGCAAAAAATGATGAGGTTCTACCCCGCATCGCTTCAGGTCGATATGAGCTTGTCCCAGATAACTAATTTGTTTATGAACAAACGAACCATAATGTCCTTGGATAAGAAAGAGGTCCCTTGGAATGAGCCTTGAAACATTGTTCAAACCTCTCCGCATTAAATCAATGGAACTACGCAATCGCTTTGTTATGGCTCCCATGACGCGATCCTTCTCGCCAGGTGGGGTACCCACGGCTGATGTGGCTGCTTATTACCGGCGCCGAGCGGCTGGTGGGGTGGGGCTCATCCTCTCTGAAGGCACCGTGATCAACCGTGCTGCTTCGTCGAGCGATCCTAATATTCCGCATTTTTATGGGGAAAGGGCGCTGCAAGCCTGGAAAAAAGTAATGGAAGACGTCCACCAGGCGGGAGGCCTTATGGCGCCTCAAATTTGGCACATGGGCGTTGGACAGCCTCACGCCTCGGGTTGGTTGCCGCGTGAAGGCTTTGAAGGACCTTCGGGGATCGGCAAACCGGGAGAGGTGACCGGCGTAGCCATGAGCGAAGCCAGTATACACGCGACGATTGAAGCCTATGCTCAGGCAGCCGGCGATGCCAAGCGTCTTGGCTACAACGCGGTTGAGTTGCACGGGGCGCATGGGTATCTGATCGATCAGTTTTTCTGGGAAGTCACCAATCAAAGGCAAGACCAATGGGGAGGGTCGACGCTCGCAGCTCGGAGTCGTTTTGCGATCGAAGTGGTCAAGGCTGTGCGCCGGCAAGTGGGAGAAGACTTTCCCATACTCTTGCGTCTCTCGCAATGGAAGCCCTATGATTTCAACTTTCGCTTAGCCAAGACGCCGCAAGAAATGGACGCGTGGCTGACGCCGCTGGCGCAGGCCGGTGTCGATGTCTTTCATTGTTCGCAGCGCCGATTTTGGGAAGCAGAGTTTGAAGACTCGGATCTTAACTTCGCGGGTTGGGCCAAAAAGATTACTGGTAAAGCGACGATCACCGTCGGCTCGGTGGGCTTGTCCGGTGAGTTTATCAAAGCGTTTCGAGGTGAAAACTCGGAGCCGCAGCCGATCGACGCTTTGCTGCATCGCTTCGATCGCGGTGAGTTTGATATGGTTGCCGTCGGTCGCGCCTTAATTTCGGACCCAGACTGGGTAGAAAAGGTGAGGCAGGGACGGATCGACGAACTGAAGGGGTTTAAGAGCGAGGATCTGAAGCAACTCAGTTGATATAAAAGACAAGATAATCAATTCAACAAAGATGAGTAAATTTATGAAAATCGCAGTAATCGGTTCTGGAATAGTCGGCGAAGTTCTGGCCAACGGTTTTTTAAAGTACGATCATCAGGTGATGCGCGCGTCTCGCTCGCCCGAAAAACTGGGCGATTGGTTAAAAAAAGCCGGTAAAAACGCTTCCACAGGTGACTTTAAGCAGGCCGCGGAGTTCGGCGATGTGCTTGTCCTCGCTGTCAAAGGTCTGGTAGCAGAGCAGGCGATCGAACTGACTGGCATCGCCGCGCTAGCTGGTAAAACGGTGATCGATGCGACCAATCCCATCAGCGACGTACCGCCGGTGAACGGAGTGTTGAACTATTTCACAGGCCCCAATGACTCGCTGATGGAACGATTGCAAAAGAAAGCCCCCCAAGCTCATTTCGTCAAAGCTTTCTCTTCGGTAGGAAGCGGCTTTATGATCAATCCAAACTTCGGTGGACAAAAGCCGAGTATGTTTATCTGCGGCAACAACGAAGCGGCCAAGACTCAGGTGCGAGGCATACTGGATCAGTTCGGTTGGGAGACCGAAGATATGGGGGCGGTGGAAGCGGCGCGGGCGATAGAACCGTTGTGCATGCTCTGGTGCATCCCCGGTCTTCGTTCCAATCGATGGGCCCACGCCTACAAACTTCTCAAATTGTAGTCTTTTAGATAGCTGGTCCGCTGAGGACGAGCCCATTCCTATGAGGATCATTTGGCCAGACTTGTATTTTAATGACCTTGTGATATTATTTTGCAACTAATTGCATTATGGGGTCGCTATTCAGACTTCGTCCGCCATTGTGAGCAGAAACCGTATCATCCCGAGCTTGATGCTGATTCTGCTCGCCTATCTCACCGTGCTGGTCGGCCATACTGCCGAACATCAGGCGGGCCGCGCCTGCTGCGAGGCATTATCGTCTCTTCTGGGGCAGGATGAGACCAGCTTGGCGGATTTTCGTCCGTCCAGCGATGCGTCCCCGCCAAGCGGGACGATACCCACTCCTGACAATGTGTGCGCGAGCTGCCGGGTTCTGAACAATTTTGCATTATCCTGGTCAAAGTCAGCCGTGTCCGTGACTCCGATCGAGCCTCAGCTCGCGGTGCAAACCCACCGCTGGGTATGCGAGCAGCGGCGTGCGAACCGCGCTCCTTTCGCGACGGTTCTCCCGCGCGGACCTCCTCTCGTCCCCATGCTTCATCCATCAGTTTAAATCGCTTACTGCGTTCTGAACTCAAGGTTCGGACAAAATCACTTCATTCAAAGGAAGAGATCCATGCATCCTCTTGTCTATGGATTGATAGGCCTCATGCTCGCATACCCTTTCGCCGAAGTCGCGAAGGCTCAAGGCGAGGCCGCGCGTCCCAGTTCGGCTGTGCAAAGCTTAAACCCCGATACGAGTATCAATTTTCTCACGCTCTATAAACAGTCCAAACGCAAAGGCAGCGATAGGACCGAGCCCGATGGTGGCTTTTCTTTGCAAGAGGCTGAGCTGCAGTTTACCGCCAACGTCGATCCATACCTCAGAGCCTCGATTCTCCTCTCCGTCCATCCCGCGGAAGAGGACGCCACTGCCGGCACCGCCAGCAGTGGCCCGGCAGAGCCGGAGGAAAAAAGCTGGGCCATCGAGCCGGAAGAGGTGTTCCTCGAGACCATCGCGCTGCCCTATGTGACGATCAAAGCCGGGCGTTTTCATACAGCCCTCGGTCGGCACAACGGTCTTCACGCCCATGCCTTTCCCTTTATCGATGCGCCTCTCATTCATCAGAATCTCCTCGGCGAAGAGGGACTGACAGAGAACGGTTTGAGTGCTTCCGCCCTCGTTCCGGTCCCCTGGTTTCTTGAAGCAACCGTCCAAGCGGTTCAAGGCGATTCGCCGGCTCTGTTCGCAAGTCAGAGCGCGAGCGATGGAGCCACGGTCTATCGTTTGAGAAATCTGTTTGAGCTGTCAGATGCGAGCACCTTGGATTTTGGCTTTTCTGCAGCGGCCGGGCAGAATTTCTATGACAGTCGTTCCACCGTCGAAGGAGTCGACCTAACCTACAAGTGGCGGCCGATTTCCGGCGGAAAATACACAGCACTGATCCTCGCAGGGGAATACCTCCAGGGCGCAATCAAAGGGCGGGAAGAAGGTGCTAAGCAACGTGGACAAGCGGCTTGGATCCAGTATCAGTTTGCCGAACGTTGGTGGATACAGGCGCGCAGCGAAGAGGCCGATGCGCCTCATCAGGACTCCGAGCGGCTGCGCAAAAATTCGGCTCTTTTGGCCTTTTATCCCTCCGAATTTTCCGGCGTTCGCCTGCAACTGGATAGAACCACAGGCGGCGGTGAGAAGGCGCTCGATACGGTGATGCTACAGGGCAACCTATCGATCGGCGCGCATCCGGCTCACACCTATTAAACATCGTAAGAAAAGGAACCATTGATGAAGAATATGAAAATGAATATGACGAAATCACTGTCCTCACTCGCCATCGCTTATTATCTCCTGACCTCCGCTCAGACGGCTCACGCGGAACTTTCGGTGCTGACGACCGTCAGCGACCTCAATGCTTTGGTTCAAGAAATTGGAGGCGCTGAAGTCAAATCAGAGTCCTTCTGCAAAGGCTCGCAAGACCCGCACTTTCTCGAGCCTAAACCCTCTTTTATGGTCAAGGCCAACCGTGCGGATCTGGTCGTCGCCATAGGGTTGGGTCTCGAGGTGGGATGGCTGCCCAGCATTTTGCAGGGAGCGCGCAATCCCAAGATCCAAACAGGCCAAGCCGGATACCTTGAAGTCGGCCCTGCGGTTTCCGTGTTAGATGTGCCGAGCGGCAAAGTCACGCGTGCCGAGGGCGACGTTCATCCGGAGGGAAATCCTCACGTCCTACTCGATCCCATCCGCACCGGAGAAATTAGTCTGGTGATAGCCAAACGCTTGGGTGAGCTGGATGCTCCGCATGCGGCGCTCTTTAAATCGCGAGCCGAAGCTCTGCAAAAACGCTTAGTGGAAAAATCCCATGATTGGGAAGCGCGCATCGCCAAAACTGGAACCAGCAAAATCATCTCCTTTCACAAAACCCTCACTTATTTTTTCGATCGTTACAAAATTCAAAATCCCATGATACTCGAACCGTTGCCTGGCGTTCCTCCCACCGCCAAACATACGCTCGACGTCATCGAACGGGCGAAAGCCGATAAGATCACTTTGGTCATGGTCGAAAACTTCTTTGATCCCCAGGTTGCCGTGCGGGTGTCCAAAGACGTTCCCCAACTTCGCGTCGAAGTCGTGGCTGTATCAGTCGGAGGCAGCGACAAGGTGAAAACCATCGATGACCTCTACGAAAACCTTGTACTCGCTATCGAAGGAAAAGCTAAAAATGGGTGATATCGTCTTGTTTTTGGCGGCTCCGACCGTCATGTGCTTTGTGCTCGCAGGTATCCATTGCTACCTGGGGCTTCACGTTCTGGCGCGCGGCGTTATTTTTGTCGACTTGAGTCTGGCTCAAGTCGCCGCCTTCGGCGCCACCCTCGCTTTGCTTTTCGGTTTTGAACATGGGACCTCACAGGCTTACTTTTTCTCGCTCGCGTCGACCTTTTTAGCCGCCAGTCTTTTCGCTCTCGCTCGCAAACGCGAGCGCTACTTCTCTCAAGAGGCCATCATCGGCATCGTCTACGCCTTCGGCTCGGCGGCCGTCGTCCTCGTCGTCGATCGCATGGCCCATGGCGCCGAGCACATCAAAGAACTGCTGATAGGTCAGATTCTTTGGGTCACTTGGCCGGAAGTCCTGAAGACGACTCTCATCTATAGTGCGGTCGGGCTTGTGCACTACATCTTTCGCCGCCAGCTCTTGAATGCTTCCTTCAAGGGGGCTGGTTCGGTCAAGGCCATCTGGGATTTTCTCTTCTACGCCCTGTTCGGAGTGGTCATCACTTCATCGGTCAGCATCGTTGGTGTATTGCAGGTCTTCTCGTATTTGATCGTACCGAGCATCGTCAGCACGCTTTTTTTCAAGACGATCAAGGCGAGGCTCCTCTTTGGTTGGGCCCTCGGCATCGTGTTGAGCGTGATTGGGATGGGATTGAGCTATGTATGGGATTATCCATCGGGGGCGTTTATCGTGGTGCTTTTCACCCTGATTCCTATCCTTTTGCTCTTATTCTCGCCCGTCATCAAGTTTCGGTATGAAGCGGGAGATGCGCATCAGGCTCCCTGAGCCTTTTTTGCGCGTTTAAGACGCCTTGCGGAAAGGTGATACGATTTCCGATAGGTGGCTTCTCTGCAAAGTGATGGTAAGGCTCGTTCCATGACCCTTTACACCGGTCTGGAACGGCGTCGATTCAATTTTTAATGTCCCACCAAATTTTTCGGTCATCATCTTGATGATGGGCATCCCAAAGCCCGTCCCTTTCTCACCTTGGGTTCCCACGGTCGAAGTGGACCGCGTGCTCGAGAAGATCGCATCCAGCCTTTCTTTTTTGATGCCTTGCCCGCTATCGCTGACGACGATCTGCAGACGCTCATCACTCAAGGCTTGCGCTTTGATCGATATCGCCTGGTTGGCAAAGGAGAACTTGATTGCATTCGAGAGGATATTGCCAATGATGCAGTTGGCGAAGGTGCTGCGATCGCCGAGAAAATAAAGGTCGGGATCAATGTCGGTAAGAAGCGTCAGACCTTTGGCCTTGAGTTTGGCTTCAAAGAGGATTTCGGTGTAAGCCACGACCTCGGAAAGATGAACTGGCTCCAACGCAAATTCGACCTTATCATCGCTGATCGATTGCAGAGTCCTGACGCTCTCGATCAGATCGAATTGATTTTCAATGACGCTGCGCATCGTCAGTAGCCAGCGCTTCATGTCGACGTCGGACTGCTTCATTTGAGGGATTAAAGGCAGAATCTCAGGTTCTATCGCATCGATGCCAAAGCGAGCGACCGTCACGCTGTTGGCCATATCGTGGCAAAGTATTCTCACCAATTCCTTGATTTCTTTTTGAGCCTTATCGAGACCACGATTGCTTTCCCTTAAGTCGGCCGTTGCGAGGGCGACATCGCTTTCCAACTGCTCTGTGTAGCGGCGACGAAGTGATTCGACCGTGACGACGGGGACTAGGATCGCCATGAGAAAGCCATTGATGTAGGCCACGATGAAACCAGGAATGGCGAAGGTCTCGTTCATGCGGAGAAAGGGGAAGTCCAAGATATGCAGACCGCTCAGCCCAATGACGATATTGAGCATCTTGCTGCTCATGCTCGATTTACTGTCATAGCACAACCAAGCATTGGTGATGAAAAGGCCGCCGACCGCAAAAGAGATGGGAATCGCATAGAGCCAGAATTCGTCTGATATCAGCTGCAGAATCAATACCGCAACGAGGCTGCAAGCCGAAATACTGAGTATTTCCCGATGGCCGAGACCATTCCCGAAGAGGCGCCTCGACATACTCGCCACGGCCATGACCGTCGGAACGGAAGACAGCATCGCCAGAGAAATCGCTTGAGGAGAAAAGTTGAGCAGGCCTTGGATCAGAAAGCCGAAGAGAACACTGGTCCAATAGAGGGGAGCTTCTCGCGTCTCGCCACTCGGATAACCGAAGTACATGACGATCGACACCAGCACGCTCACGCCTATCAGCAAGACATAACTGGCGATGAGATAATTGAGTAAATGCTCCTGCATGGAACTTCCTTTGCATTCATACCTTCTTATCGGCAGGAAAGTCACAGGGACGAAGGGTTAATTTTTCTTTACCCTCGCCAGGCTTGAAAGTTGGGTGTTTACCCCTAGTATAAGATCCTTAGATTGACTGATCAAAACGAGGATCTTCGATGAATACAGAAACAGTTTTGCAAGAATTCTTGCCCGACCTGGTAGCTGGACTCACTCCATCCCTACGCGATATCGAGGTCCGAGTGATCAAAGGGGGAGATTATCCAACTGAGTATCAGGAGCTGAGACGACTCATCTATCTGGAAGAGACTCAATGGTTAGGTGCCGATCAGCTCTTCGATCACAACGATGCGGTCGGTAAGCATATTCTCCTCTATAACAGGGATGGGCAGTTGATGGCGGCGACGATGGTAGCCCCCGCCTCGTCGACTGATTTTTCGGATCAAGCCGGTGTCGAGGCGAGTTTTTTAACTCATTCCAGCTATAGTTCGCGGAGCCTCGTTCATCCCTCGTTCAGGCGTCAAGGTCTCTTAGCTCTCGTGCTTTATTTGGCGATGCGCGAGTCCTATGAAGCGGGTTTCACCCGCTACGTGGGGTTTGTCGAGCCAGGCAAAATCCCTGGATGGAAAGTCTTGCGCTACAACCGCATTGACGAGGCGGAAAGTCGCTCAGAAGTGGGGGCGGACGGCCAAACCTATCTTTTGCATCCCATCATGGGAGAAATCGGCGAATCGATGCTGCGGGCCTACCTGGCCCTGCCTGAGGATCTCAAGATTTGGGTACAAAAACATATTTACCTTCCCTCATTGACCCGCAAAATCCTGGCGCGGGTCGAAGGCTTTTACCAGCTTCCTTTCTTTCAGCAGGTCAAATCCAATTCCTTGCAACGCTATGCCTACATCAATTCCTTGACCAACAAATACCAATTCGTCAAATGGACGACCAGGATATTGGGGCGCGCGGTGGGAATGTGCGAGGATACTGAGCTCCGGAGGCATTATGCCGAACATCTACGCGGTGAAGTGAATCATGAAGTCTGGATTGAAAACGACTTGAAGTATCTCGGCGTCGACTTCGATTTTGTGCGCGACCATCAGGTGCCTGACCTCGGCGTCCTGAATTTTATGTTTGTCCAAGAGGCCATGACCGCTTCGCGGCAGGATCCCGTCACCTTTCTTGGGGTGCCGCTCGCCATCGAAGCCATCAGTGGTTTTCTCGATCAAGAGTTCGTGACGCAACTCAAAGCTAATATCAAGCGCTGGGGCTATGCTGAGCCGACTAAGGCCTGTAGCTTTTTCGCGTCGCATGTTCACACCGATGGCGCCGTCGATGGGCATTGGGTGGGGTCTCTTAAAATATTGGGACCTTACCTCAAACACGAAAAGACGATGCAGATGGTCGAGCAGATCATCGATCTCGTCGTCGATAGTCTGGAAAGAGCCTATCTCTCCTATACCGTTGAGGGACTGCACTGAACTTTGAAAAGCCATGCTGCGCGTGCGCGTCATGGTTTTTTTTCTCTCCTCATCCCACCTTGTCGTCAAGCGATGGCTCCTCAAGGCTCAAGCCCTGCCCAAAGCCGGTTAAAGCTCTTTCCCAAGCATGAATCCTTCCTGAAAATATGGTTTTAAACCTATAAAAGACCTTTTTTTGAATGCCCCGTGGAAGAAGTTTGCCACCTTTGATTCCTTGCTGCTAAAAATCTTCAAGGCTTTCTCGATCGAGCTTGTCTCGAAAAATTGAATCGAATGAAAGGAAACTTCATGGAGCAGGCACCCAGGCAGGACGTCCACATTGCGGAAGACGGGCTGACTCTCCACGGGACTCTGACTCTACCGCGCGAGGCGAAGGGTATCGTTATCTTCGCACACGGCAGTGGGAGTTCCCGTTTGAGTCCGCGCAATCTGATGGTCGCCACCTATTTCGCGGAAGCTGGACTGGCGACTCTGCTCTTTGATCTATTGACCGCCGAGGAAGAGCAGCTGGACGCAAAGACTCGGCATCTCAGATTTGATATCGATCTGCTATCTGAACGCCTTGCGCTGGCGACGCATTGGGTGAAGCATCGGGAAGAGACGGCTTTGCTCCCTATCGGCTACTTTGGGGCCAGCACAGGAGCAGCAGCGGCCCTTGTGGCCTCGACAGAAATGAACGGTGATATCAGCGCAATCGTTTCGCGCGGAGGACGACCGGATCTCGCTCTCAGTGTACTCGCCTATGTGGAGACGCCCACGCTCCTGATAGTCGGTTCCCAAGATGAGCCGGTTATCGAGCTCAATCGGCGAGCGATGAGTGTCATGGGCCGCGCCGCTGTCAAAATGGAAATCGTCAGAGGAGCCCATCATCTGTTTGAAGAGGAGGGGACTCTCGAACAGGTCGCTGAGCTGGCGCGGACCTGGTTTATGACGCATCTGCGGCCGCCGGATGAAACGCAGTCCGCCGCGATGGGCGCTCGCTCGACTCCGTGGCTGGATCTTTGAGGTCTCTCTTGGGCGCCTCGGTAGAATCACTCTCCCTCTTGCTCGGTTCTTTGAGCTAATAAGGAGACAAGCGTTTTCTCTATTTGCTAGGAGGTCAGTTCTATGCAGAGACATCCAGCTTTTGCTGCGGCCCCTCTTCTCCTGATCGCGTCTCTAGCGCCAGGGCTCAAGGCCGAGGAGCGCGCGAGTCCACCGTCCCTTCGTATTAAACAAGCCGTCTACAACGGCAGCGGCTGCCCGCGTGGGAGTTCGGATCTGAATTACACCGCGGGCCGCCGCGGGCTCACTCTCGCGATCGAGGGTTTTGACGTCGCCTATGGATCGGGCGTTCCCCTCAGTCGCTCCCGCAGAAACTGTAGCCTGACCGTCGAACTCGATTCAGCTTCAGGCTGGCAGTATGCGAGCCGCGGCGTGAGGGCTTGGGGGGGCATCGATCTCGATCCTGGTCTGGTGGCGACCGTCACCGTCGATGCTTCCTTTGCCGGTGATCCCAGAACGGGGGTTTTCTCCCAGAGTTTTTCTGGGCCGATCGATCAGTCTTTGTTTATTAGTCATGCGCCGACGACCAGCCAAGAAGTTTGGTCGCCTTGCACCCTGTCTCGGGCCCTCACGCTCAACTTTGCCGTGAGGATAGCGCCGCGCGTGAGACCGGCGCCGGCGGGCAGCAAAGGTCAGGTGCATATCGATCGCCTGGGTTGGCTCAACACGCAAAGTGCAAATCTGCTGCTGCGGCCTTGTCAATCTTAGAGGAGCGGAAATGAGGATTTCTTGCGGACACAGAGGGAAGAGATCGCCTTTTTGAGGCAGGCTCTCACGGAAAAGCCCAAGGTCCAAACGAACCCTGGGCTTTTCGAAGCGCGACGTGCGCCTATGGCGAGGTAGTAAAGCGATCTCAGCCTTAGCCTCAGCCTTTAGCTGCTTTTTTCGCCTGCTTCGCAGCTTGCTTTTCTTTAGCAGTTTTTTGAGGAGCTTTTTTGTCGTTCTTCTTCGCGTCTTGACCTTTAGCCATGTCAGTTTCCCACCTATTTCTAAATCGGTTGCTCCGTCTGGGCTACCTTGCCGCACCGGAGCAAAGTTCCGACGAATGTCGCAAAGAACGCCGGTTTTTTCAAGCCTTTCTCGCACGCGGCCCTCGCTCGTGAGGCCGCTCGACTCAAATATAGAAGCTTGATTGATTCGATCATTTCCCTCACAACAGGAACATCGTCTCTATGAGTTTAAATGGAAAGGAAGAAAGGATGCAAAAGATTTTTGCCGACGCGATCCATGAGGATGCGGGCGAGTGAAGAGACGAGCTGACTTTTAGATCCCGGCCTTTCTTCAGACATGAAGCCAAAAGTAAAAAGATGGTGGGCTAAGCATTGACCTCTTTAAAAAAGGAAATCGCTGCATGTCAAGGTTGATAAAGCGCGTTTGCCATCTGTGCGAAGCGATGTGCGGTGTTCACATTGAAGTCCAGGATGACAGTTCCATGCAGATCCGCGGAAATAAGGATGACGTCTTTAGCCGGGGCGCATTTTGCCCCAAGTCACAAGGTCTCAAAGACCTCCACCTGGATCCCGATCGCGTCAGGCAGCCGATGAAAAGGCAGAGCGATGGCCACTTCGCTCCTGTCAGTTGGAAAGAGGCTCTCGACGATATCGGCCAGCGCATCACCCAGCTCCAAAAGCTGCATGGTCGCTCGACGATGGCGACCTACGCGGGCAATCCGAATTCTCATAGCACAGGCAACCTGATGATGCTGCCTATGCTGCTGAAGGCTTTGCGCAGCCACAATCAATATTCGGCGACTTCAGTCGATCAGCTGCCGCACATGCTGGTCGCCTATCAGATGTTCGGGCACCAGCTGCTCTTTCCCATCGCCGATATCGACCACGCCCACTATATGTTGATCCTCGGAGCCAATCCCGCGGTTTCCAACGGCAGCATCTTATCGGCGGCGGGCCTGTCGTCGCGTCTGAAAGTGATGAAAGACAAAGGTGATGGTGGTAAAGTCGTGGTGCTCGACCCGCGCTATACAGAAACGGCTTCGCTCGCGAGCGAGCATCATTTCATTCGCCCCGGCACGGATGCGTTTCTGCTGGCGGCTCTCGTGAGCCTCCTCTTGCCGCAAGGTCTTTCTAAGTTGGGACGACTCAGTGCCCACGTAAAAGGTATGGAGTCGTTGCCCGATCTCTTTAGTGCCATCGATCTGCAGACAGTCGCCGCCGTCACGGGCGTCGCCGAGGACGTGATCCGCGGCATCGCGCGCGATCTAGGGAGCGCACCGACGGCCATTTGCTATGGCCGCATGGGGGTCTCGACTCAGGTCTATGGAACGATGTGCCAATGGTTGATCAATCTCATCAATATTCTGACGGGAAATTTTGATAGACGGGGCGGCGTTCTTTTCACCAAACCGGCCTTCGATGCGGTGACTCTTGCGGCGCGATTGGGCTCGCGCGGAAGCTTTGGGAGGCGCCGGAGCCGGGTGAGGCAACTACCGGAATTTAGTGGAGAATATCCCTCTTCAACGCTGGCTGATGAGATTCTCACACCGGGGCCGGGCCAGGTGCGTGGACTGCTCACCATCGCTGGCAATCCCGTCTTGTCTTTGCCGAACGGACGCAAGTTGGAGAAGGCGCTGGAAGGACTGGAACTCTACGTGGCTTTGGACATCTATCAAAACGAAACCACTCGTTTTGCGCATTATATTCTCCCGCCCTGCAGCGTCATCGAACATAGCCACTACGATTTGGTCTTCAATACCTTGGCCACGCGTAACATCGCGCGGTACTCGCCGCCCGTTTTTCCTGCGCCGGCAGGCACGATGGAAGATTGGGAGATTATGATCGAAATCTGGTCGCGGATCGGGCTCGACGTGAAACCCTGGCAGAGACCGGGGCGACGCGCGACGGCGGCCCTGCTCCGGCGCCTCGGGATCGATCGCATGATCGATATCGGGCTGCGGATGGGGCCTTATCCGGGGCTCAATCTCAAAAAGCTCAAGGAGAACCCAGATGGGATCGATTTGGGGCCCTTATGCGAAAGCGTGCCCGAACGCTTGTTCACCCAGGACAAGAAAATAAATCTTACCCCTCAAGGCCTGCTTGAAGCATGGACCACGTTTCGAGCCGATCCCCTGTGGCAAACGACGGCGGCGT
>CANJJY010000042.1 GCA_947474445.1 Oligoflexaceae bacterium | reverse complement strand
GTCTGCCCGATTTCGGCTGAAGGTCTCAAAGCCGCCAGGCGCCAACCGATGCGTCGACTCGCATCCGAACGAGAATGGAGGAGCGTTGTAAGTAATTTGCTGCTGAGCGTGCTGGTGCTGGCCCGATAGAGATTTGAGACATTGACTAAAGCGAGCGGATCCATTTCTTCGTTTTTCTTCAGAAGATCTGCTTCCGCCAAGCGATGAACCTCGGCCATCTGCTGCTTTTCTCGCGAAACTTCTTTGAACTGTTGTAGGACCTGTCCACCATAGGCGACAGCATAGCCATAACCCTCTTCGAGCGGGGTTTCACGAGTGATTTTGGGGATCTCAGGCGTTTTAGACGTCTGACAAGCGGTCGAACCGAGCAGACTTGCGAGCAAGATGAACATTGAAAATCGCATAACTCTCCATGACTTAGCGCGTCCGATCGACGCTTGTTGGTTCACCCTGGTCTCTGACCCACATTTTAATAACAATGTTTCTATGGGCGAACGATAAGAGTCCGCCTCATTATTGCGCGCTGACTTCGACCGTGATCCGCGTATTCATCGCCAGTCTCAGCTGCTCTTGCCAAAATCCCGCTGGATCTGGATGCGTGACACAAACGCGAATATGCGATCCAGGACCGCGCACGATGGAGCGCACACCGAGAGCAGCATGGCATCTCACCCATGCTTGCAAGTCGATGCGCAAGGGATCGACGGTGAGAGCTTCTCCTTCAAGCGACAGGTTCCACGCTTGACTCAGCCGCATGAAGAAACGCTCTGGCCAATCGATGAGGAGCTGCCTCTGGGAACTGTGAAGAGCTTGCCAAATCCTCTGCTGGAAACGCAGACGCGCCTGCAGGGCTAGGATCCAGTAAGTCATTCCAATGAGGACGAGGGCCGAGCTCAGATGAAACATGAGATTGAGGCTAGGCACGTGTCCGCTTCTCCTCGACGCCCGGCCTAGAGAGGCCTGCCAGTTTGTAGATGTATCCTAACGCAAAAGCTCATCCATCCTCCAGACAAAAGATCGGGCCTGACCTCTGTGCGCCCCCCGATAAGAAAGTCGAAGAGCCTGCGGAAAGATGGGTTGCGGTCGAGCCGTGCCACAGGTATTTTCGCATAAGTTGTGAACAAGTGCGGCAAACTTTCCGCGTATCCCGACTTGGATGAGCCCTAAGAGCCTGCATCACAGAGGCGAGGATGAAAACAGCCTCGAGCCTGTCGGGAGAGGAGATCATCTTGAGTTTGAAGAGTATGACTGCCTTTGGCAGCGGCGAAATACAGGCAGCGAATACCATCTATCGCTGTGAAATCCGTACGCTTAATTCCCGCTTCTGCGATATTTCTATCAAAATGCCGCGTAGCCTTATAGCCCTCGAACCGCAGCTCATCAATAGAGCTAAAGAGCGCCTCAGCCGCGGTAAAGTCGACGTCTTTCTCGACTTACTTCCCATCGATCGTAGCTCTACTTTGCCGCAATTGAATCAAGCGGCCGTCGAACACTATCTCGCGCTCGGCCGACAACTCGCTGAGCGCTGCGGTGAAAGTCTTTTGCCCCTCGGGACTTACGAATTTCTCAGACTGGAAGGCGTGCTCGAAAATCAAAATACTCTGAGCAGTAGCAGCGAAGAATGGATGCGCAAGCATGAAGCGGGTCTGTTCGCAGCTGTCAATCAGGCTTTTACCGCCTTGGTCAAGCAACGCGAGTCGGAAGGCCAGGCTCTGGGCAAAGCTTTGGAAAAGCTTCTCGAGCAAATCGGTGACGACCGCCGGGCGATTTTTGAAAAGCGTGAGCTGATCCAGAAAAATGTTTACGATCTCTATAAGAAACGTCTCGATCGCATCTTGGTTGCTAGCGATGAGACGGGGCAGAAGATTCGCCATATGCTGCCTGAAGAACGCATCCTCAGCGAACTTGCAATTCTGACCGATCGAACCGACATCGATGAAGAGCTGACGCGTCTTGAAGCGCATGAGGAAGAATTTCGACGCCTGCTTCTCGGTGGCGAAGAAGTGGGACGGCGGATGGACTTTCTCTGTCAAGAGATGCATCGTGAAATCAACACGATTTCAAACAAATTAACTCAGCTCGAAGTAGCCCAGCACACTCTGTCCCTCAAGCAGGCGGTTGAACGTCTCCGCCAGCAGGTACAGAATATTGAATAGACGCTTTGTTCCGCACGTGGACCCGATCTCCGGACCAGGCCTGCTGCGTGCCCTTGCTCTTCCTTCTTGCGACCGAAAGACCAAAGAGAAAAGGTTTATTGAGGCGAAAGCCGACTCCGCCTCTGCTCTCTAAAGGAGATCGTCCATCCATGACTGTATTTGTCGTTTCAGCTCCCTCTGGCGCCGGAAAAACTACTCTCAACCGTCGGCTCCTCAAGGAGTACCCACAACTTGAAATGTCAATCAGCCACACGACGCGACCGCCTCGTAAAGGTGAGCAGGATGGCGTTCATTATCACTTTATCGACCGCGCTGCCTTTGAAAAGATGGTCGCACAAAAACTGTTTATCGAGTGGGCCGAGGTCCACGGCAACTTTTACGGAACCAGCTTGCTAGAGCTCAAAAGAATTGAAAATGCTGGAAAAAATCCGCTTCTTGAGATTGATGTCCAAGGCTGGCATCTGATTAAACCCTTGCTGCCACAAGCGGTCAGCATATTCATCCTCCCGCCCTCGCTTTTTTCGCTTTGGCAGCGACTTGAGTCGCGGGGATCAGATAGTCTAGAGATTCGCTGGGAGCGCTTGCAAAACGCTCATGATGAAATAGAAAAATCCAATGAATACGAATACTTGATTATAAACGACGAGTTGAATGAAGCGTTTGAAAAGTTGAAAACGCTCGTCACGAATGGTAAAGCCAGCTCAGAGGACACGAGAGAAGGACGCTTACTTTGCGCCAAGCTCAATGAAGAGTTCAAAACAGCCGATTGGATCAGAGAGTTGAGGAGTCAGTTGGGCTCCTAGGACAAGCCGCTGCGGTAAGCTTGAAATGGACATAGGTGGGAAACATGGATTTCTTGCCGCTAGGTTGG
Organism: Oligoflexaceae bacterium; assembly: GCA_947474445.1. Lineage (GTDB taxonomy): Bacteria > Bdellovibrionota_B > Oligoflexia > Oligoflexales > Oligoflexaceae > Oligoflexus. The sequence goes on along the minus strand of CANJJY010000042.1, from coordinate 13,665 downwards.
AAGCCATGAGCGATCGCATAAAAAAAGAACTTAATAATATCAACATGATACCAGCAAGTACGGCTTCTACTCCCGAAGAAGAGTATCAGGCCCTCCTGCGTTCGCTCGACGTCTACATGCCCCTCGCAGATCGTCGTCCTATTCAGTTAGCTTACGAATATGCAGCTAAATGTCATGCTCCGCAGAAGCGCGCCTCGGGCGAACCCTATATCGTACATCCCCTCGCCGTCGCCGGTATTGTGTCGACTCTCAAACTCGACACGCCATCCATTGTTGCGGCAATCCTTCACGATACTGTCGAAGATACGACGGCGACGCTTGAAGAGATCGAGCAGCTGTTCGGTCCCGAGGTTAAGGATCTCGTCGATGGTCTCACCAAGATTTCCAAGATCAAATTTCGTTCGAATGAAGAGAAGTTGGCTGAAAACTTTCGCAAGATGATCATCGCTATGGCCAAAGACCTGCGCGTGATCCTCATCAAACTCTGCGATCGTTTGCACAACATGCGGACGATGGACAATTTATCTGTAGAAAAAAGGAAAAGGATCGCGCAGGAAACGCTCGATATCTATGCGCCTTTGGCCAATCGTCTCGGTATCTATGGGATTAAGAGCGAACTTGAAGATCTGTGCCTCAGGATCCTGAAATTCGAGATTTACCAGGAGATCCGGCGCAAGATCTCATCGAAACGCTCACAGCGCTTGACTTATATCAACGACATCAAAGAAGTGCTCGAAGGCGAACTCAAGAAATACGGTTTTACCGACACCCAAGTCTACGGACGACCCAAGCATTTTTTCTCCATTTACAAGAAAATGATGGAGAGGCACCTCGAGTTTGAAGACATCCACGATCTGTTCGCATTTCGCATTATCGTTCCTACCATCAAGGATTGTTACGAGGCGCTCGGCGTCGTCCATGCGATGTGGAAACCCATGCCAGGACGCTTCAAAGATTACATCGCCATGCCCAAAGCCAACCTATACCAGTCGCTGCATACCACGGTCATCAGACCGAACGGCGACACGGCTGAAATTCAGATTCGCACCAAGGAAATGCATGAGACCTGCGAATATGGTGTGGCCGCTCACTGGTCCTACAAGGAAAAAGGTAAGGCCGCCGGCGAAAGCGATGCGAATAAGTTTTCGTGGCTTCGGCAGATCATGCAATGGCAAAGCGAACTCAAAGATCCTGATGAATTCCTTGAAGCCCTGAAAGTCGATCTCTTCGATGAAGAAATATTTGTCTTTACGCCGCGCGGCGACGTCCTTTCGCTGCCGCAGTCGGCCACCGCTTTGGATTTTGCATTTGCCGTCCACAGCGACATCGGCATCAAGTGCATCGGTGTCAAAGTTAACGGTCAAATGTCGCCGATCAAAAAGCATCTCAAATCGGGCGACATCGTCGAGGTCCTGACCTCGACCCATCAGAGACCGAGCAAAGATTGGCTCAACTTTGTCGTCACCTCCAAAGCGCGCAGTAAGATCCGCTCGTTTCTTCGCACCGAACAGCGGGAGAAGAGCCGCAAACTCGGCCGGGACCTCCTGATGCAGGAACTTGAAAAAAGGCGGATGTCGATCGACGACATCGAACGCAGTCAGGTGGAAACTCAGAAGTTCGTCAAGGCCGCTCGAGAATCTCAATTTGATGATGCCTTGATTGCGATCGGTTATGGGCGACTCAACGCTCCCGAATTGCTCAATCGCGTCTATCCGATGCCCGAGCCCAAAGAGACCATGCAGGAGCAGATTCATCGCCAGGGTCTCGATGCTCCGGCCAAACCGGAAAAGCCCAGTAAGTCCAACTTCAGCTCGATCCTCGTCTCGGGCTACGACGACGTCCTCGTCACGATTGGTAAATGTTGTTTGCCTCTCCCCGGTGAGCCTATACTCGGCTTTATTACGAGGGGCCGTGGCGTCACGGTCCATCGCAGTACCTGCCCGCGAGCGCTCGATCTCGATCCAGCGCGCAAAATTCAAGTGGAATGGTCCAAGGTTCAGCTTGAAAACACCAGCATGCACCGCTGCGGCATCAGTCTAAGGACTCAGGAAAAGCCCGGTGTACTCGCTGAGGTAACGACGCTGTTGAGCAACAACGGAGTCAACGTTCACAAGGCCGAAGTCAAGATCGAGAACAAGGTCACGGGGATTTTTGAGTTTGAAATCGGCGTAAAGAGCCTACAGCATCTCGAGATGGTCATCAGTCGCCTCGAGTCTTTGCCGAGCGTACTCGAAGTGCAGAGAACGAACATGACAAAGAACCGCCGACCACGACGCAGCAGTCGTTAAGGGAGTTTCATCACGATGAAGAAGTTAATGTCAGCTTTGGGATTTGCCAGTTTCAGTTTTTTTCTACTCAGTGGCTTCGGAGCCCAGCATTCGACCGTCGATGCTTCGTCGTCGATGCAGGGCAAAGAACTCGCCTTGAAGTTCGTCGTCAAACCAGATGCCGGAATGAAGATCACCAAAGAAGGGCCGTGGTCGCTGACCTTAAACAATCCTCAAGGACTCAAGTTCGAATTGAAAGAGGGTAAATTCGAAACCAAAGAGCTCAACGAATCGCTGCCAGGATTTGAGGTGAAAGCCGAGGTTTTACCCGGAATTACCCAGGGCAAAGTCGACTACACAGTCAAAGCCTTTGTCTGCTCAGAAGACAAAAAACACTGCTACCCACAAGTGCTCAAAGGCAGTCTAGATTGGTCTATCAAATCTTGAATCGTCGCCATCCTGCGACGATGGCCGAACTAAAAATCTTCGGCCAGAGAAAAACAAAACGTAAAAAAAGACTTTAACCGGCAACGCCAAACCCCTTTCCCCTCAAGCTTTTGCTACACCCTCTTCTTGAGAACGACTTGACCCTCAAGAGTTCAAGACCTTCGAATCGTCTCGCGGTATGCAGAGCCTGCCTTTCACGCAAAGGATACTCTGCTTATCAACAGCCAGTTCGACCTTGCCAGCCTTTGTCACTTTTTTTAGGATTGACCGTCGCCTGAGAGACTGACTATGCTCCGGAACAATTTCACGAAACAAAAATCTGGAGATATCTCATGTTGAATACCAAAGCCTTGTTCCTCGCTACTTTGCTCACCAGCGGATCGGCCATGGCAAATATCGGCGGGCTCTATCAAGCAGCTTGCGAAAAAACAGAGGACGGTCTTTCGAGCCAAGACAGCGTGAATTTTGGCAAGACCAATGCGCGCCAGGTCCTGGTTGTTTATCTCGATGCAAGCTGCAAAACAGCCGCCTATGCATTTGACGTCAAAGGCCCCTATAAGCTGAGCGAAACAGGCGCGCTCGATCTCACAACCTCGTCCTTCCAACTGATGCCCCTCAATCAAGCTATCGTCGATGCTTACAACCAAAAGTCACTGTGCGGCTTCAGCGATTGGGCAGTGAACAAACCCAAAGAACTGGCCTCACTGTCGTGCGAAGGTTCACAATTCCCAGAAGCGGGCTCGGTCTCGTTTCAGACCATCCAAGAAGTCGAAGGCGGAATTGTTTTCGGAGCGCTCACCGCTGCTCAAGACGGATCGACCTCCGAAAAGCGTCCTGTTGAGTTCAGTTCGGTCGTTTATAAGGCCGTAAAAACGTCAAATTGATTTGACGGAAAGAGGGGGGCTGCCGCCTCCCCTGCCGGGTACTTCCTCTCGCGTTCAAAAATTCGACGCAAAATCCCCCTCAGTCTCTTGCGGACAAAATATATTCAATAAATTCAACAAAATAGAGATTATTACCCTAATCTTTCAGCTGGCTCTCAAATGGCAATAGGGGGTCTATCGTGAAACGGAGAGTAGTAGGATGAATCACGTCCGGGCTATACTTCTCAAATACCGCGCAGGGAAAAAAGAGTCATGCCGAAGCTTTTATCTGAAGTGTTTCGAATCGTTCGCGTCTTGGGCATCATGGCACGCACCGCCATCGTCTTGCGCAAGGTGAAGTACGGCCGCCGCGTCCGCGTTCACGGCTACCTCTGTGTAGTGGCTCATGGCTCAATATCAATCGGCGAGGGCACCTGCTTTCATCAGGGACGCAACGAAACAGAACTCACGGCCCACACAAAGGCTCACCTTGCGATAGGTGAAGATTGCCTCATCAATGTGGGATGTGTGATCAATGCCAGCGAATCGATCAAGATCGGTGATCGCTGTCACATCGGTTACGGTGTCATTATCCTCGACAGCCATTTGCACGAAGAAGCACCCGAAAGGCGCAACGAACGTCCCAAACCTCAAGCTGTCGTCATTGGCAAGGACGTTTGGCTAGGGAGCCGCTCAATCATCATGCCAGGTGTATCGATAGGTGAAGGCAGCATCGTCGCGGCCGGCAGCGTTGTCACCAAAAATGTTCCTCCGATGACCCTCGTCGCTGGCAATCCAGCTCGCATCATTCGGGTTGTCAGATCTGATGCGATAACGCAGCTGCCTATGCCCCCTAAGTCGGATCGCGCCTCATCCTGAGCTTGCTATAGACACTATTGAGCGCCGTATAAGCAAAGTCGCTTCGTTTATCAGCTGGCTCCGCTCCTCATGGCCCAGCGCGGCCACTCCGGTGCTCGCCAGCTTCGCGCCTTGCGTCTTTGCTTATACAACACTCAATAATCTCAGCCCCGAAATCCCTCGGGATGCTTCGTGTGCCAATCCCAAGCCGACTTCAGTATCGATGGAAGATCGGAATGTCGCGTCTGAAACCCTAAGATCCGCTTGGCCTTGGCGTTGTCGGCATAAAGCGCCGGCGGATCTCCCGCGCGCCTTTCGCCCATCGTCACTTTCAATTTCTTGCCGAGAACCTGACCAGCCGCCTCGACTATTTCGAGGTTACTATACCCGTGCCCCGTGCCGAGGTGAATCGCATCAAAGGTCGCGCTCTTGGCTTTGATCAGATACAAGGCGGCTCGCAGATGCGAGTCAGCCAAATCTGTAACATGGATGTAGTCCCGCACGCAGGTACCATCCTTAGTAGGAAAATCGCTACCGAAGATCGTAATTTTCTCACCCAAACGGGCCGCCTTGAAGACGTTCGGGATCAAATGAGTTTCCGGCACGTGATCTTCACCAATCGAACCATTCTCATCAGCTCCGCAGGCATTAAAATAGCGCAGAGCTATGGCCTTCAGGCCATAGGCATGACAATAGTCTTCCATCATCCATTCGGCCATGAGCTTGGACCGGCCATAGGGAGAAATGGGGTTTTTGGGATCATCTTCGGCAATAGGCAGTTTCTGAGGCGTGCCGAAGACCGCGCAGGTAGAAGAAAAAACTAAGGCCATCTTGGGGTTAACATCGCGGATCGCATCGAGCAAGACGCGGACACCCTCAGTGTTATTTTGATAGTAAAGTTGGGGTTGGCTAACCGATTCACCGACCAGGGCGAGAGCCGCAAAGTGAAAAATCGCATCGTAGGCATTCGCCTGAAGCGTTTTGCGTAGCGCGGCAGCATCGAGAAGATCCGCCTTGATGAGGTCAACCGTAGGCGGAATCGCCTGTCGATAGCCGCGACTTAAATTATCATACACGGAGCAAGTGTGGCCCTGTCTCAAAGCTTCTTGCACAAAGTGAGACCCTATATAGCCAGCTCCACCGATCACGAGAAATCGCATAGTATCCCCCTAAAGACCCTTAAAGGAGCCCTTTAAAATGCTGCTGGCAATTGCTTTTGTTTTCGCCTTGCAGCTGTTGGCAACGTTTTTCATATTGAACAAAGAGCTGAGCAAAATCATGATCGCGCCGAAAGCTGGTCAGAGAATCGCGCACGGTATCGGCCCGCGTGCGATTGCGGCCGGCAAATCCATCGCTCAGTTGAGTCGCCAGATCGTAAAATTCTTTGGTCACGGTCAGAAGATAGGCTTTTTGCTCGGGACTCTGCAGCTTGGCGTTGAGGGCGATGTCGCTCGTAATCCATTGAATCTTGCTCGCGCGGCCCTGAGCCGTTTGGCGAGCTTTTTCCGCCCATTTGCGCGCTTCAGCCGGCTGTTTCATCTCCTGCTCCAAACCGGCAAGGCTACTGTAGTAATACCAGGGCGTATCGGTTTTCTCCGCTTCGGCCGTCAGCAGCTGACGAGCACCCGGGGCATCGCCGACTTGCCTGAGAAGATAGGCAGCCCCGGAGATGACAGCATGCCGACTGAAAGGCTCCTTGGCCTGTTCATTGGCGCGAGCTACTGCCTTCTGAACTCTTTGCTTCAAGGCCTCAGGGACTGGAGTCCCAGGATGTTCCAGCCGATTGAAGACGAGGGCGGGATAGACGGCCCACAACCGATTATCGATGGATACCGTAGGATCCGCTTCAACCAGACTGGCAGCTTTTTCCCAGCGAGCTTTTAAGCTGGCAAAGTCCGGGCCCTTTGCTTGGGGATAGAGCCACCGACTCACTGCTTCGGCTTGATTGTTAATAAATACGCGCGTCGCCCGAATGCCCACCGGATCGTTCAACACGGCGTCGAGGGCTCGCTGAGCTATTTTCTTAACGCCCGCCACGGGAGGGGCGGGAGGGCGGTTTCCTTCGACGGGCGCTTGCGCGGCAAAGCTGAGCCACTGCGCCGAGAGCAAGGCTTTCTCTCTTGTCAGGGTCGATGGAATGAGAGCGAGCGCCTGACCTAAGACTTTAAGCTTATGGGATGCGGTCCATACCTGCTTTTGAGGGAGCTGGTCCCAATCTGCGTAGGCAAGAACCTTCCAATCGGCTGGAGTCGGCTTGCCTTGCTCGACCCTTTGAGCGGCGTGAGCAAAGTTTTGACTTTTGCCGACGAGCGGTTGGACGGCTTCCGTAAACTCCGCAAGGTCGACACTGCTATTCAGACGAAACATCTCCCCTTGCTCAGCATCAAGTACGAGAACGGTGGGATAGCCGGCGATTTGAAGCTTTTCACCCCAGATTTGGGCTTCTTCCGTATCACCGTCGAGATAAACCGGGACGAAGGCTTGCATCAAATCCGCAAAACCCTTCTGTGAAAAGACATTAGCCTTCAGTTCATTACAGGGCGGGCACCAGACAGCCCCCCAGTAGAGAAAGACCAATTTATTGTCCTTTTTTGCCTGCATAAAGGCTGCCGTCACTGGACCTGCAAACCAAACTTCTGGCTGGGGTTGACCATGAATCGTCGACATAAGCTCGGGATCCTTTTTTTCTGCGACGGCGCGAGGGGGCGACGCGGATTCCGTGCTCGTGCAGGCCATGAGGCCCCACATCAAGCTGCTACCAAGCCAAAACCGTCTAATCTGAGAAAACATAGGTGATCCTCGCGTGAGAGGGAACGTCCCTCCGAGGATGATAAAGGTAGCGTCTTGACTTAGAGGTGCCAAGTTATTTTACGAGAAGAATTTGCGCCTGACGTTCAAGCCCAGCCCTTTTCTCGGCAGGGCGCTGTCAGACCTAAGGATAACTGAGGGCATTTGATGGCATCCATTCCAAGGGCGGTGCCTTATTCGCTACGACGCAACGATCCGTTGGGAGGCTCGCATCATTTACCACGCTATAAAGAGTGGTCGAGATGTTGAAAAATTCTCTGGTATCAGTTCCCGGCTTCAGGCGATCGATCGATGCCACCCATCGGGCTTGACCATAGGCTTCAGGGGCCACGTTAGAATTGTAAAAAATGCCTTTAAGTTCAAAGTATTTGCTGTTTTCAAGAAAGGTGTGGGGACCAAACGCGGTATTGCCTAGATAGATCGAATAAGCAGCCTGCGTGATATTAATCGTTCTTTTTTGTTTGAGACTCAATCCTTGCGCAATGCGCTCGAGACCCTCTTTGGTGGCGATCGCTAGACTCAAGAGCTCCGGCTGGGTCTTGGTTTTCTGCAGGGAATCGATCACATCATCGAGCTGCTTGTGCAAATGATCAGACAGTCCCCCATCGGCTTCGATCGCTTTTAAATTAGCCGTGATAGCTTCCGAGAATGTTCCTGCCGAAGCTTTTGGATAGCCGGGTATCTGAATAAGATCCTTTTGCCGAGCCTGATCGAAAACGATAAAAAAGTTCCAGAAGGCCTTGTGCATCAGCATCGGCCCGCCGGTATTAGCGTCAAAGCCTTCTAAGGCGTCGAGGTAAATTTCCCAGGGGGGCAATTTTCCGCTGTCGCTGAAAGCCGTGATGAGTTCGAGAGGTCGATCTCCGATCAGGCGATACCCCAGATAGGCAAAAATCGCAGAGATACCTTCCGAGCAGTAGAGTCCGCTGGGAGGCTGATACTTAAAGGAAGCAGCAAAGCCCTTCGGCGGAAAGTTTTTGGCTTCCGACAGGTCAAAGGCTACTTTTTGGGCGATGGACCTTTGCTTACCGCTATCAAGCTCCGCATTGAGGACAGCTCGAAACTCTTTCCAATCATCGGTCAAGGTGTTGTCGTAAGACATGGGCATAAGATTTTCAGCCCACTGCAAGAGATTTTTGAGATCGTCCGCCGTGAAGTACTCGGCACGCGGTCTCAGCCAAACCGTTTGCGAAGCGATTGTCTTCCACGTAGCCTTCGCGCCCCAGCCACCGTCCAGACTTTGATAGCGATCGCCTTCGACTTTAACCACCAGCTCGGCGTGAGCCATCCCCCGCTTTGAATAAAAGGCTCCGGCGCGATTCGGAGTGCCGAAGGCCATATTGAGCAAGATGTCGCCCGGCTTGATCCCTTCTTTCATCGTCGTCCATTTATCACCATCGAAAAGCTGATCTTTGGTCAGTTCGGCAAAAGGGCCAGCCGTGAGCCCGAGTTTTTGCTGGCGATCGCGATAGAAACGTGCAATGCGAGCGCCTTCAGGATCTTTGGCAGCTAAGTCCTCGATTTTACCATAGAGCCGATGATTGAGGATCTGAGCGAGGAAATCGCTTTTAAGTGCATCTTCGGACGCGCATTTGAGGTAGCAGCCCATCCGCGGATCAAAGGTCCATCCTTGGCCTTCCGTTGGGGCCCCTTGGATACCTCCTGCATCGCACTTATTCTCTGGAAAGGGTTCACTCTGTGAAACGAGTGAACCATTCGCCGAGGGAACCTCATTTACATCGTTATTACCCGCATTGTTTTTGCAGGATGCCAAGGTTAGAACGGCAAATCCGAGGGCCGACCATCGACGCATGAAGGACTCCTCAAAGCTCAGTCTATAGGCAGAATTAATCTGCTCTTACCTTAGCATGATCATCCGAAATAGGTCAGCAAACTCTTTGTCACCACTGTGAAGGTCTGCCGATCAACGTTGCGAGTAGTAGGATCCCATCACGCGGACGCTTTGGGCTTTTCTTTGAAGCCGGTCCAGGGCTTCGGGCCAAGCCGGATGGCCCGGATGGGCAGCGACTTCTAAAAAGTAGTAGTAAGTCCAGGCTGCTTCCTTGGTCGGACGCGCTTCGCAGTGAAGCACTTCAAGTTCGCACTCTTTGAGCAACTGGGTCAACCCAGGTTCTGCAGCATGCAGCCGTACGAGCAGGAGACTGACGGCCCGACCCTTGCCTCCGCTCTCGAAAACGCGGCTACCTTTTTTCTCCAGATGGAGAAAGCGTGTGAGGTTTTCGCCTTGATCAGCAATGCCCGTGGCTGCAATTTCCAGTTGATAGAGCCGTGCGGCCTGACTGCTGGCTATGGCTGCCGTTCCAGAAGGCCGTTCCCGGGCCAAGTGAGCAGCTGCGCCCGCTGTATCGAAAAAAGCTTCGGGCTTCCACCCATTCTGACGAATAAAATTGGCACATTGCGCGAGCGCTTGGGGGTGTGAAATCACGGTATCAATGTCGGCCTGTTTCATCCCCGGTGCTGTGAGAAGGCAGTGTTGAACGGCCAGGATATGCTCGCCGACAATTTCAACTTCGCGGCGAGCCAAGAGATCGAAGTTTTCATGGATCATCCCCGCGAGGGAATTCTCAAAGGGCAGAAGAGCGGCATCGGCTTGGCCCGTGATCAGTGAAGCGAAAACCGCATCAAAGCTCGGCAAAGGGAGTGGTACAACGGTCATACTTGGCCCGGCGAAATGAGCTTCGATGGCCAATTCACTGTAAGCACCGCGGAGCCCCTGAAATGCTATGATTTTTTGACTCATTGTGTCGCTCCTGCGCTTATTTCCTTTTGACTCGATCAAGCCCCTTTTAAAGCAGCTAGAAGCTCGGCTTCGCTCCAGATAGCTATACCAAGATCACGAGCCTTTTTCATCTTCGAGGAGGTCGAATCGCTTTCATTCGTGACCAAAGCGAAGGTGTTTTTTGAAACTGACGAACCGGCCTTGCCGCCGGCATCACGGATCATTTTTTCGATTTCTTCGCGCGAGAGCGAAAGAGCTCCGGTAATCACAAACTGCTTTCCAGCCAAAGGCCCCTCTCCCGGCGCATGTTTGCGTTCGGGTATGCGCGGCTTCACTCCGACTTTGAGCAGGCGTTGAATAAGCACCTTGCGACGGCTGAGACCTGTGGTGATTTGTTCCGCCGACTTTGCCGCAAAGCCATCAATCTCTTCAATTTCGCTGGATTTGGCTCCGAGCAGCGGTTCTAAACCGTGAAAATGATCGATCAACTTTTCCCAGGTTCGCAGGCCAGCTCCTTCAATCCCCATCCCGTTTAGAAATTGAGCGAGCGTAATATTCTTGCTCGCCTGGATGTTCTTGAAGAGTTTTTGAGCCATTTTTTCTTTGGTGGCCGGCAATCTCAGGAGATCTTCGACGCTCAAGCGATAAAGATCCGTGACGTCCTGGACCAGTCCAGCTTGAATCATCTGCTCCAGTCGTTTATCGCTCAGATCCTCAACTTCCGTCGCATGGATCCAATTGAGAATGAATCCCGCTCGCTGGGCTGGACATTCACTTTCGTTCGGGCATTTGAGACGAACGCCATCGAATTCAAGCGCGGCTTTGCAGGAGGGACACGTCTTGGGCCATACGTAGCTGCCTGCTTTTGGTACGAGAACTTGCAGAAACTTCGGAATCACTTCGCCCGATCGAATGATTTCAATTTTGTCGCCGGCCTTGAGGTTGTATGCGCTGACATGTTCGGCGTTGTGCAAAGTGATGTTGGTAATCGTCGCCCCGCTGAGGTAGACAGGCTTGATGACGGCGACGGGCGTGACGATTCCGAGCCGAGAGGTCGCCCAATCGATTCGCTCAATTTCCGCTTCTGCCGTCTGTCCCGGCCATTTGAAGGAGAGTTTGAAGCGTGGATGATGCGACGTGCTCCCGAGTTGTCTTTGCAAGGCAATTCGATTATAGGCGAAAACCGCACCATCATATGAAATGTCATCTTCTTCCATGCGCAGTCGCATCGACGCCAAGAAAGTTTCCAGAGCCGCGGCGTCAGATATCAGCGCGTGACTGGTCACCGGGAAACCGAGACGGCTGAGCCAAACGTATTTTTCCATTTCGGTGGCAAAGGCATCGTCCGTATCGTTGCCGAGTGCATCGAAGGCAATAAATTGAAAGAAGTGACAAAGGTCGAGATGATGCTTGCGCCCGAGCAGACCCGCGACGATGTTTCTTGGATTGGTGGGCCGCTCGAGGCCGCGGGCCAACATTTCCGCAGCTAGTCCGGCAAAACTATGCGTCGAACAATAGAGCTCACCACGTACCTCAAAACTGAGCGGTTCGGGGAGTTTGTGCGGACAATCGTGAACCCAGCGAATCTTATCCGTGACATCTTCGCCCAATCGTCCGTCGCCACGCGTCTTAGCGAGTTTGAGGATCCCATTTTCATAGATGAGGCTCAGGCTATTCCCATCGATTTTGGGGCTGCCGACTATGAGCTCCTGGCCCATCCAGCTGAGTAGATCTTCGGTTTTATAGGTCTTGGCCAACGACAGCATGGGTTTATCGTGACTGACTTTGCGATTGGTGCTCGCCAGTTCGGTGCCGACGTACTGCAAGGCAGGATGCGCAGGATCGAGGCGTCGCAGCTGGTCCTCGATCTGGTCGTAGGCGGCATCAGAAATGCTGGGTTTGCCAGCGTAGTAGAGTCGTTTGTGATGCATGAGAGCTGCTGCCAACTCACCGACGCGTTGCCTTGGATTGTCTTCAAGGGTCTTTGCGCTCATTCCCGTCTTTCCTTTGCTTTTTGCGCCAGATACAGAGCCATTCTTCACTTACGTTCCCCTCTCCGGGATCCGCGGCTGCCCCGGCCCAGGCGAGATCAAAATCGGCAGCCATCAAATCGAAGGCAGCGGTCTCATCGAGAGCAAACGGAGGCCCCTGCAGGGTTCTGACGCTTCTGAACAAGATACTGAAGAAAAGCCCTCGCTCACTTAACCTCTCTCGAATAGCTTCGATATACTGGGGCCTGTGGGCGGGCTCTAGCGCACACAGCATGGCGCGATCAAACACCGCCCCGTAAGCATGAAGTTCATCCGCACCGAGCACACAAACATCCTGCACGGCCAAATGAAGCTGGGGTATCATCCCATACAGCTTGCGCGCCTCATCGATCGCTTCGGGGACCAGGTCAACCGCTGTCACCTCAAATCCACAACGTGCCAAGTATGCCTCGTTATGCGCGCGCCCGCAGCCGGCTGAAAAAATGCGTGCCGCGGCTGTTAACTCACCCTCGCGTCGCGCGTGCTCGAGAAGCCTGGCAAGTTCGGGATGTTCGCGTCCTTGGTCCCAACGGGTGCGGCCTTCTCGCCATCGAGCTTGCCATCCTTCCATAGCCTCCATTTTTTAAGCCTCATGTGAATGTCTTTGGCTCCCAGGCGGCCTTTTATTTCCGCTGCTGATGACCTTTCACGTTGCCAGAAAAGGCTTAATGTTGAAAGCGAGGAATCTTTGAAAAAGGCAATAATGACTTACTTTTGCGCATATTTTGACGGGCATTCCCCCATCGCGCGCGCAGGCGTAGCTATTTCCAGCACCTCTTTGTGTGGAGAAGCTACCGCGAACTCAAAAGGAACTTTTCCCATCAAGCGTTTGCAGGTAGCCTCTACCTTTGAAGACTCTTTTTTGGTCGCGTGCTAAGGATCGAACGTGAAAGCATTGAACTTAGTCCTCCTCTGTTTCTGCGCGATAACCTTGATCGGTTCCCCGCTCTATGCCGGTCGGAACTCGCGAGAACCTGTTTTTCGCATCGGCTTCATTTATCCCCGTACCGGACATTTAGCCAAGTTCGGCCAGTCTCTTTCCGATGGGCTCAAGCTTGGTCTGCAACAGTTTCGTAGTGAAAATCCTCAGATTGGATCGCAGATCGGCGTGATCGTAGCCGACGACGGAAGCTTAGCCAGCGAAGCTGAAAAAGCCGCCGAACGCATGATTACCCAGCAGAAAGCTCATGTAATTATCGGTTCGCTCAGCAATATTCTCAATCAGGGTATCGCGCGCGTCACGCAGAAAAGAGAGACTCTACTTTTTCTTCCACGCGGGACCGACGAGACTCTCCTCGGTGATCCTTTCACCTTTAGTCTCGCTCCGACCGATCGACGTCAGGGTCAGTTGATGGCTCGTTTCGCGCAGAAGCAACTGCGACGTGACCGTGCAGCAGTCATCATCGATAATCTGCAGCCCGATGGCGAGGCGATCGCCCAGGGGTTTCAAGATTACTTCAATCAATCAGGGGGCCAAACCCTCGGGGTCTGGAAACTTGAAGCAGGCAAAAGCCACCTACCGACTCTGATGCAAGAGATCGCTCACACACAGCCTCAGATCATCGTCTACCCCGGGAGCTATCGCTCTTTGCAATCTCTCATGAACGAGGCTCGAAAGGCTGGCATCAAGGCGACCTGGATCGGCGGCGATG
>CANJJY010000041.1 GCA_947474445.1 Oligoflexaceae bacterium | reverse complement strand
ATCACGGCTCTAGGTTTAAGTAGTCAGCAGGCAGCCTACTTTCGCACTTTGGTCGCGATGAATCAGGCCCAAACGGACGAAGAGCGGCACGCTTTCATTGCTCAGCTACAGAAGCTGATGCCGCACACGCGCCGCTATGAGCTCGACGCCGATGCTTTAGAGTATCTCAGTCATTGGATTTTCCCCGTCATGCGCGAACTCGTCCAAGATCCTGACTTTCGGGAAGACCCTTACTGGATCCAGCGGCGGCTGACAGGACGCATTGAGCTGAAAGACATCGTACGCGCTCTGAATTTTCTCAAAACCAGAGGCCTGATTCAAAAAGATCAACATGGGCGCTACACTGTAAAAGACGATATGGTGTTCTCAAGCGATGAGGTTAAAAGCCTGGCCGTGCGCAGCTATCACCGTCAGGCCCTTGAACAGAGTCTCGCTGCTCTGGAAGATCTGCCGCTCGAGCAGCGTGAGTTCGGAGCCTTGATTTTCCAAATCCCCGAATCAGCCCTCAGCGAACTCAAACAGAGACTGAAGACTTTTCGCCGTGAACTTCATAACTGGGCGCTCGAAGAGCAGCAGGCCGATGCGGCTAAGGGTAAAACCGTGGTGCAGCTCAACCTCCAGATGTTTCCCCAGACCAAGAGGAGCGCACCATGAAACTCCCTAATCTTTTCCAAGTTATAATCATCAGCTGTCTACTGTTGGCGTGCGGAACTGAAGTGGGCAATGGTAGGGCTGGGCAAGGGGGGCAACAACCGGATGGAACAGCGACTCCCACTGCGAAAAATGGTGCGGGTACGCCCGAAACTGCCCCGACAAGTGGGGCATCAAGTCCCGATGTGGACACTTCTACGAGCTCTATAATTGACTTCTTATTTGTGAACTGTGCTTCCCCTCTTTCAGAAATTTCTACGGGCGAATTCGTTGCTGCTACGAGTGCGTTTGGGATAAAGGTGACATCTCTGACGAGCGTCCAGCGACAGGTCGCCGTCGGGAGCCGCACGGTTCTTGTCGTCAAGGGGACGGGTTATTCTATAGTGGCCGATCCGATCGGTCCGGCTCTGAGCTGTGGAGCCGTCCAAACGACTTCCTTAGGCAGTGGAAAAGTTGAACGCGAAGTCGCGTTTAGTTCAGGCGCTGCGGTTTCTTGGCAAGTCGAGGCGGGCGAAGTCACATCGATCGCAATCAGAGACAATGCGACGTCTAATCCTTTTGTTTTGACGCGCCAAGCTCCCAAATAAGGGCTTTCCTTGAAAGCAATGACATAAAATTTACAACAGGTTTTCCTTTCAGAAGGTAGGATGGTCAACGAGATGAATCTCTGACCAACAGCTGAGAGGGTCGACCTATGTATTGGGCCTTATGTCTGTCCGTGTTTTTAGCAACTTACGTTCTCAATCTGATCTATATCACGGTCTTTTATCATCGCGGTTTTACCCATGGCGCCGTCCGTCTCCATCCCCGCCTGCAGGCCTTCGCTGCTGCAACGGGAGGCTGGATCACGGGTCTCGACGTGAAGGGCTGGTGCTGTATGCACCGTCTCCATCATCGCTACTCCGATACTCCGCGCGATCCTCATAGCCCGGTCCACAAAGGATTTTTCGGCTTGGCTGCTGCCCAACTGCAGTCCTATAAAGACGTTCTCAGAGGCTTGATTCGCAAAGAACCTCGCTATCTGGCCATAGTCGAAGACCTGAACTTTGACGTCAGCTGGCAAAACAAACGCGGTCTTTGGTACCTCCCCTACCTCCTTCATATCGGCATTGCTATCCTTCTGAGTCTGGCTGTCGGATCGGGTGGTTGGTTGCTCGGCGCCGCTTACTTTCTCGGTATGATGAGCCATCCCGTGCAGGGTTGGATGGTCAATTCCATGGGTCACGCACTCGGCTACCGCAACTATAAGACGACTGATAATTCACGCAATAATACGCTGGTTGCCTGGCTCGTTGCGGGTGAAGGGTATCAAAATAATCACCATCGCTACCCCAGTTCTGTGAAGTTTTCTATCAAATGGTGGGAGTTCGATTGGGGTTATGGCCTCTGCTACGTTCTGCGCGCTATCAAAGCACTCGACTACGTAAAGACGGAGAATAAGCAGGAAGACATACAGGTTGAAGCCTGGGATATTTCCTCGCAATGGGTTCAAAGCAATGCGAATTCTCAGTATTGATCCCCATTTTACCCTCGAAAGAGATCGGCTATGGTAGTTTTTCAAGAGATTTCAGTGCAAGAAGTGGCCAAGTTGCAAGAGACGCAGCAGAAGAAACCGCTGCCCTTGATCGATGTGCGAGAACCTGACGAATATGCGCAGGTGCGCGCTCGCGGCAGTCGCAATCTGCCCTTAAGTTTGCTCGATACATCGAGCGCTGCTGGGCAGGGTTTGCCCCAAGACGAAGCCCTTTATCTCATGTGCCGCTCGGGAAAGAGATCGGCAAGGGCTTGTGAGATTTTTGCAGTTGCCGGCTATACCCGTCTCTTCAACGTCGAAGGTGGGATGTTAGCCTGGGAAGCAGAAGGTCTGCCTCTGGGCTAAGCCGAGAGGCATGCCCTGCCTGATTCAGCGTTTTTGAAACAGCTTTCTCAAACCCTCGATCTTCTCCATTTGAAGGCGAGGGTTTTTCTTTTCTTCGACCCGGGCTTTCAGGTCGGGCGGTAAGGCGCCGAGAATTTCCATTTCATACTCGAGCCACACCCCAAAGGTTTCGTAGACTAGATCGCGCATACGAAACGTCATCTCCAGGATCGCGCGGCTGCCAGCGCCTTGATTGTAAACAAAGTTTGCGTGCAGCGGATTGATCTGAACGTGCTCAGCTTTTAAGTCGTGGGCTCCGGCTTGATCAAGGAGCATGCCGCTGGGAACGCCGACGCTGTAGTCATTTTTAAAGACACAGCCGCAAGTCGGGTAGAGAAACTGTCCTTTGCGCGTACGGTCTTCTTCACAAAAGCGCATCTGATCGTCGATGGACGCTTGATCCCCTGGATGCAGCTGTAAGGTCGCGCGTGCGATAACGGCCCCGTTGCTCATAAAGAGAGTATCTTTATATCCCTTAAAGATGCCTTCACTCGCAGCATAGCTTCGGATCGTACCATCGGGAAGCACGGCATCGACTATGCTTGCTACCTGACTGATTTCGCCTCCGTAACACCGCGCGTTCATCCGAACTGTACCGCCTATCTGTCCGGGGAGGCGATACATCCAAGCAACGCCGCCCAGTCCTGCTTTTTGCGCACTACGAGCGATGTCACTGTTATCCGCTCCTGCCTCGCAGATGATCTGGGTGCCTTTGACAGCGATGGCCCGCATCTGAGTAAAGGCAATGACAGCTCCTGGCCAGTCCTCATCGAGGATCAGTGAGTTGGTGCCGCCTCCGAGTACAAAATAGGGGCTCCTTGCCTTGTGCAAGTCAGCGATGACAGAGGACAGGTCCTGAATGCTTTTTGGCTCGTAGAGGGCCTGACAGCGGCCTCCGGTTCGATAATAGGCCAGGTCGCGCAGCTTCAAGGTCTAATCCTCGTCCGTTTCAGGAAAGATTTTAAAGAGGGCTTTTTGATAGGTCTGATAGTGGGGGCGATCAAAGAGAACGAAGGTGATGCGGCGCAGCACGGAGGGATGGGCGTCGAGAAACTCACGAACGCTACTGAGCGCTATGCTGGCTGCCGCTTCGAGCGGATAGGCGAAGGCTCCCGTGCTGATCGAAGGCAGCGCCACATGCCTCAGCTGGTGTTCGACGGCGAGCGTCAAACAGCTGAGGTAAACGCTCCGCAGCGCTGCCGCTTCACCGTGACCACCACCTCGCCAGACAGGGCCAACGGCATGCGCGATCTTTTTTGCGGGGAGAAGACCGGCTTCGGTGAGGACTGCCGAACCAGTTGCACAATGACCAAGCGCTAGGCAGGCCGCAGCGATGCTCGGGCCCCCGACGCGATGGATCGCGCCGTCGACTCCGCCACCGCCTACGAGGCCTTCGTTCGCGGCGTTGACCATCAGATCGCAAACAAAGCTAGTGATGTCGCCTTGGAAAAGGTCGACAGCTGTACTTCGATAATGCCTAAGTCCCAACATGGGAGGCCCTTACTTTTTCTTGCGTTCCATTGCTTTAATCAGAGAGCTTGCCAAGTCAGCCGGACTTTTGGCGACAACTACGCCCGCTTCTTCCAGCGCGGCCATCTTTTCTGCAGCCGTCCCATGACCGCCCGAAACGATCGCTCCCGCGTGACCCATGCGCTTACCGGCTGGAGCTGTTTGGCCGGCGATAAAGGCAGCCACCGGTTTTTTGATGTTCTCTTTGATGAACTGGGCTGCTTTGATCTCGGCGTCGCCGCCGATTTCACCGATCAGGATGATGCCTTCGGTCTGAGGATCAGCCTCGAATAGGGCAAGAACATCGTTGTAATAGGTGCCGATGATAGGGTCGCCCCCGATCCCGACGCAACTGCTTTGGCCAATGCCGGCAGCTGTCGTTTGACCGACGGCTTCGTAGGTGAGGGTTCCCGATTTGGAAACGATGCCGGCTTTGCCCACTTTGTGGATATGGCCGGGCATAATACCGATTTTGCACTGACCGGGTGTGATGACGCCTGGGCAGTTAGGACCGATTAGGCGCGATTTTCGTGAGCGCTCGAGAGCTCTCTTCACGGGAATCATGTCGAGGACGGGAATCCCCTCGGTGATGCAGATGATTAATTCGATTTCGGCATCGATCGCTTCGAGAATCGCATCGGCAGCGAAGGGGGGCGGCACGAAAATCATTGTCGCGTTAGCGCGAGCTTTGTGTTTGGCTTCGGCAACGGTATCAAAAATGGGTAGGTCTAAAATCCCTTTTTGCCCGCCCTTACCCGGGGTCACGCCACCCACAAAACAAGGTGCATATTCATGCGAAAGCTTAGTATGAAACTCACCCGATTTGCCGGTGATGCCTTGGGTGATGACTCGAGTCTGAGAATTAACGAGGATAGCCACAGTCTTACTCCTTGCTCACGCAGCTTACTTTGCCATTTCGACGATTTTTTTAGCGCCGTCTGCCATATCATTGGCAGCGTAGAGATTGAGGCCGGAGGTGCGAAGAATCTCTTTGCCCTTGTCGACGTTAGTCCCTTCAAGACGAACCACCATAGGCACGCGCAGGCCGAGCTCCTTAGCAGCTGCAACAACGCCGTTGGCGATGATGTCGCATTTCATGATGCCACCGAAGATATTGACGAAGATGCCTTTGACGTTGGCGTCGGCGAATAAGATGCGAAAAGCGTTGGTTACCGTCTCTTGGCTCGCGCCGCCGCCGACATCGAGAAAGTTAGCAGGTCGACCGCCGTAGAATTTGATGATGTCCATGGTCGCCATGGCCAGGCCAGCACCGTTGACGAGGCAACCGATGTTGCCATCGAGTCCGATGTAGCTGAGGCCGTATTTGGAAGCTTCGATGTCGCGTTCATCTTCTTCCTCGAAATCGCGCATGACTTCGATGTCTTTTTGTCGATAGAGGGCGTTGTCATCGAAATTCATTTTGCCGTCGAGGGCGAACATCTTGCCATCCGCTGTGACGACGAGAGGATTGATTTCGAGCATGGCATAGTCGTACTTCAAAAACATCTTGTAGAGATTTTTGATGATACTCGACAATTCTTTGTGCTCTGCGGCGGGCAGATTGAGTCCAAAGCAGATGCGTCGCGTTTGAAAGCCTTGCAATCCGACAGTCGGATCTACTTTAACGACAACTATTTTATCAGGCGTCTTAGCCGCCACTTCCTCGATGTCCATTCCCCCTTCGGTCGAGAACATGATGGAAACCGAAGCAGTCTCACGATCGAGGACGAGCGCCAGGTAATATTCCTTGACGATTTTACTGCCCGCTTCGACATAGACCTTGTGAACTTTTTTACCTTCGGGCCCTGTTTGGTGCGTGACAAGGGTCATCCCCAGCATTTGCTCGGCAATCTTGCGAGCCTCGGCAGGAGTTTTGGCTAGCTTAACGCCCCCGGCTTTACCGCGGCCCCCAGCGTGCACTTGGGCCTTGACGACACCGACTTCCGTTCCGAGCCGACGCATAGCGAATTCGGCTTCGACTGGAGTGGATGCGAGATAGCCATCGGGGACAGGAACCCCGTTTAGTCTGAAGAGCTGTTTAGCTTGGTATTCATGAATATTCATGCAAAAAAATCCTCCGGGGCAACTACAAATCGTTTGCACGTCGGGATAGGCTATCATACTATGTGCGGGCCTTGCATCTTGAATCACGGAGGAAATCCATGCTACGCCCAACTTCGGGAAGAGTCCTTATTGCTGGTGGAGCTGGATTTTTGGGAAGCCATCTCTGCGAGAGATATCTTGACATGGGATGGCAGGTGATCTGCCTCGATAATTTCTATACGGGGCATCGAAACAATGTCCGGCACCTTTTGCAGCACCCCAACTTCGAACTTGTGCGGCATGATATCGTCGAGCCTTACTTAGCCGAAGTCGATTTGATCCTCAACTTCGCCTGTCCCGCTAGCCCTGTTCACTATCAAAGCAATCCTATCAAGACGATGAAGACCTCCGTGCTGGGAACGATGAATCTCCTAGGCTTGGCGAAGCGTGTGGGGGCTCGCTATAGTCACGCCAGTACCTCGGAAGTATACGGCGATCCGCAGGTCCATCCGCAACCTGAAGGCTACTGGGGTCATGTCAATCCCATCGGACCCCGCAGCTGCTACGATGAGGGTAAGCGAGCCGCTGAAACTCTCATTTTCGATTATCATCGCATGCACAGTCTCGAGGTGCGGGTGGTTCGGATCTTTAACACCTACGGTCCTCGCATGGCACCCGACGACGGGCGCGTCGTTTCGAATTTTGTCGTTCAAGCCCTGCGCGGTGAAGACATCACCATCTACGGAGACGGCTCGCAGACCCGATCCTTTTGCTATGTGGACGATCTGATCGATGGCATTTTAGCTTTGACGACTCAAGACGAGATCATTGGCCCTGTGAACATTGGTAATGCAAGCGAGTTCACGGTATTGGAGTTGGCCGAAAAAGTTTTGAAGATGACCGGAAGCCGCTCGCGCATCGTGCGGCGGCCTTTGCCTCAGGACGATCCTAAAGTACGGCGTCCCGATCTAACTTTGGCGCAGAAGCACCTCAACTATCAGCCGCGCGTCTCCCTCGATATGGGTCTAGAAAAGACGATTGCTTACTTCAGCGCGCACTTAAAAGCATAGACTCACGGTCAACAAGGGCCTTTATTCCTGAGAAGACTTCGTAAAACGAGGTGAGATGGGTCCCCGTCCTTTCGGACGGGTCGAGCCAAACGAGCCATTTGGCTGGCGGAGGGGGAGTTCGGGACAAGGGGGGTGTACCTTCCGGGGCGAGTTGGAATGAGAAAGCGGGGATACTCGTGCTTTTTCATCTCCTAACGAGGTACGGTATGCAGACCTATCGTAAGAAAGTTACGTTATAAAACCATCGATTCGTTCTCTGAACTCTCTCCTGCGAAATCCCTATCAAAACTTTATTTGACAGCTGAGTTCCGTACTTACTCCTCGTGATGAGGACTTCTAGAGGTACGTGTCTAAGAGGATGCGCAGCAGTAGAATCTGCTTAAGAATCTACGGTGAGCCGCTCATCATATCCAATACTTTTCTGAATCCTGATAATATTTAAAGATTAAGGGTATTTATAGCGATTTTGTAAAAGCATCGTGAATATTGAATTTTGTAGTAAAAAAATACTAAGTAATTTCAGTAATTTATATGAAATGACATGTAGTCATTAGGGCGGTATGAGCGGGTTTGAGCCAGATACCTTCCCTAATAATTTTTCATGATGATCAAAACCTCATGTGAGGTCAGACGCATTGTCCGGGGCGAAGATCGTTCCGTGACTCACTGAAAAGTAAAGCATTTCATGACCTTCAATCGCGTGTAAAAAGCCGGGTTTGGTGCGACTTTATTGGCGCATATCCTTCAAGGCCTCCGTCCTCAACGCATGGATCACAAATGTAGGATTGGCGGCGTGTCTTTCCATGGTGGAAAGTCAGAGGTTAAAAGAACGTAGGTATCAACCCGTAGCAACCTTTGGTTTGCGTGCAGGCGCGTATCCTTAGAAATGACCAAAGACGGAGGGAGATAAAAATCACCATGAATGGAAATGGAAGCGACAAGATGGAGAGCGGAGATCGGAAAAGAGGGGGACCCACGGTCCCCTGTAACTCATTGCGCAAACAGAGTTCGGTCCGATTAGGATTGGCGACGAACCATGCTCTGCAAGAAATGATTGGTACCTTGCAGCACGACACCTCCGACAGGTGACCAGCCTTTGCTGATGTAGTAGTTGACTTGGTCTTCGAGATTACGGACGGAATCCTCGACGAAAAGCTTGTATTCGAGGACAAGGCCGCCTTCAGCGGGATTGGCGGTGTGACCCGCACTCGTGCCAGCCGTCTTTGCTGCTGACCGTCCGGCGCCTTTGCGAGCGCTCGCTTTAACAGGAGTCTTGACCGCGGCACGAGTCACTTTACCTTTGGTTTTACCGCGTACTTTAGCCCCTGCACTTTTCTTAGCTTTTGCCATTCTCAGCCTCCCTTACGAAATTTATCTGACTGCTGTGACACAAAAGATTTTTCCATAAAGGACGAAGCTACCTTTTTTCCACGCGCTTGCAAATGCTTTGTGCGTGCACTCTTACACACCTCCGCCAGTGGCCGGCAGGCTTTCTCATCAATATGACGCATAAGGTTCTTGGCCGTGACCGCCCATCCAAAATCGTGTAATCAAATGGATTCCGGGTAGGCTTTAAAGAGGTATTAGACCATGTCTCAGAATCTAGTCGACGGCTATAAACCCCAGCACCAAATCCGCATCGTGACAGCCGCATCTCTGTTTGATGGACACGATGCTGCGATCAATATCATGCGGCGCATTCTCCAGGCCTCCGGTGCAGAGGTCATCCACCTGGGGCATAATCGCTCGGCTGCAGAAATCGTCGAAACCGCTATTCAGGAAGATGCGCAAGGGATCGCGATCACTTCTTATCAGGGTGGGCACCTCGAGTTTTTCAAATATATTTACGATCTTTTGAAAGAGCGACATGCAGCCATCAAGGTATTTGGCGGCGGAGGGGGGACGATCCTTCCCAGTGAGATTGCCGAGCTCCACGCCTACGGCATCGCGCGCATCTATTCGCCTGACGATGGTCGCTCGCTCGGTCTGCAGGGCATGATCAATGACCTGTTGAAACAGTGCGACTTCTGCACGCAAAAGCCTCCCGTCGATGCTTTGATTCCGGGTGTAGTGCGCCGAGATCCACAGGCTCTGGCTCGATTGATCTCGGTGGCAGAGAACTTTCCAGATGAGCGCGACACGATCAAGCGAGCCTTGATGGCCCTCGGGCCCGTCCGAACTATTCCTGTGCTCGGCGTCACCGGCACCGGTGGAGCTGGAAAATCATCACTGGTTGATGAGCTCGTGAGACGTTTTTTGAGAACGCACTCCGAAGAGACTATGGCCATTATTTCTGTCGATCCATCGAAACGCAAAACGGGCGGCGCACTGCTCGGTGATCGTATCCGTATGAATGCGATTCACCATCCGCGGATTTACATGCGCTCTCTCGCGACACGACAATCAAACCTGGCTCTGAGCCGTTACGTGCAGGATTCCATCGATATCTGCAAGGCAGCTCAATTTGATTTGATCATCGTTGAAACTTCGGGCATCGGACAATCCGATACGGAAATTGTTGAACATTCTGATGTCTCCCTTTACGTAATGACGTCCGAATACGGTGCGGCCACGCAGCTTGAAAAGATCGATATGCTCGACTTTGCTGATGTGATCGCGATTAATAAATTCGACAAGCGCGGCTCGCTCGATGCACTTCGCGACGTGCGAAAACAATTCCGTCGCAATCATAATATGTGGCTTGGTGACGACGAGGGATTGCCGGTGATCGGCACCATCGCTTCACAGTTTAACGATCTCGGTATGAATCAACTCTACAATCGCCTGATCGGTGTGCTGAACGCCAAGACTAGTTCAGCCTTTCGGGAACTGCCCTTTGACCAAGAGGGTGAAGGGCTCAGGCGCCTGCTTTTGCCTCCAGATCGGGTGCGGTATCTGGCAGAAATCAGCGAAAGCCATGAGCATTATAAGGCCTTCGTCCAAAGTCAGTCGTCCCTTGCGCGGCAAGTCTACCAGGTCCGGGGAGCGGTTGAAACTCTCAGGCAAGAACTTGCGGAAGGCCGACGCGCGGGTGGGGGGGTGCTCCATTTCGAGGCTTTGCTCGCGGCAGAACCGAATGATAGCGAAGCCGTCAAAGTCCTTATAGGAAGCTATAATCGCCTGGTTTCTCAGCTCGATCATCAATGCCGCGCATTGCTCGCCGCCTGGCCTGCGATGCTGGAGCGATACCGTCAGCCTATGTATCAATTTAAGGTCCGAGACAAGATCATAGAACAGAGTCTATTTACGACTTCTCTCGCGCATTTGGAGATCCCCAAGGTCGCCTTACCCAAATTCCGCGACTGGGGCGATGTTTTGGGGTGGCTACTGCACGAAAATGTTCCTGGCGAGTTTCCCTATGCCGCGGGCGTTTTCCCCTTAAAACGCGAAGGAGAGGATCCTGCGCGCATGTTTGCGGGCGAGGGTGGGCCCGAGCGCACCAACCGGCGCTTTCATTACGTCTCAGGAGGTATGCCAGCAAAGCGTCTCTCGACCGCCTTTGATTCCGTGACACTTTACGGGGAAGATCCGGACTATCGTCCTGATATTTATGGAAAAATTGGCAATTCTGGGGTTAGTATAGCAACGGTTGATGACGCAAAAAAACTCTATTCAGGGTTTAATTTGGCGCAGTCGAATACCTCGGTTTCGATGACTATCAACGGCCCTGCGCCTATGCTCCTCGCGTTTTTTCTCAATGCGGCGATCGATCAGCAGTGCGAGCTCTATATTCGAAAGCAAAGTCTCGTTAAGGATGTGGACGCTCAGATCCAGGCTCTATATCGAAAGTCAGGTGTGCCGAGGCCGGCTTACAGTGGTGAGCTGCCGGAAGGCAACGATGGACTCGGTCTCCTTCTCCTCGGCGTCAGCGGTGACGAGGTGCTGCCGGCCGAGACCTATGAACAGATCAAGGCCTATACTCTCAGTCAGGTGCGGGGCACGGTGCAAGCCGATATCCTCAAAGAAGACCAAGCTCAAAACACCTGCATTTTTTCGACGGAATTTGCTCTGCGCATGATGGGCGACATGCAGCAGTTCTTCATCGAAAAGAATGTCAAAAACTTCTACTCCGTTTCAATCTCTGGCTATCATATCGCTGAAGCTGGAGCGAATCCCATCACCCAGCTGGCATTTACCCTTGCCAATGGTTTTACTTACGTCGAGTCTTATCTGGCCCGCGGCATGCACATCGATGACTTTGCTCCAAACCTGTCATTTTTCTTCTCCAACGGCACGGATCCCGAATATGCGGTGATAGGTCGGGTGGCGCGGCGGATTTGGGCCAAAGCGATCAAACTCAAATATGGTGGCAACGAACGGTCGCAGAAGCTCAAATATCATATTCAAACGTCGGGTCGCAGTCTTCATGCTCAAGAAATAGGCTTCAACGACATCAGAACGACCCTTCAAGCGCTGTATGCGATCTACGACAATTGCAATTCTCTTCATACCAACGCCTATGATGAAGCCATTACCACGCCAACGGAAGAGTCAGTGAGGCGAGCGATGGCGATCCAGCTGATCATCAACAAAGAGCTCGGTCTGGCTAAAAACGAGAACCCGCTGCAGGGGGCTTTTATTATCGACGAGTTGACTGACCTGGTCGAGGAAGCAGTGATGAGTGAATTCCGTTCGATCTCTGAGCGCGGCGGTGTGCTGGGAGCCATGGAACGTATGTACCAAAGGTCCAAGATCCAGGACGAATCTCTGTACTACGAAACGCTCAAGCATGACGGAAAACTGCCTATCATCGGCGTAAATACCTTTCTTGGGAAAGACGGATCGCCGACCATCCTGCCGAGTGAGGTGATCCGCTCGACCGAAGACGAGAAGAAATACGCTATTCAGTCCTGTCGAGATTTTATGAAACGCAATGCGAATCGCCAGCAAAAGGCGATGAAGGACTTGCGCGAAGCTGCGCTGAAGGGTGATAATCTCTTTGCCTGTCTCATGGAAGTAGCCAAAACCTCGAGTCTCGGTCACATCTCGCAGGCACTCTATGAAGTCGGGGGCCAGTACCGGCGCAATATGTAAACTCCGTCGTGGCTTTGGTTCTTTCGATAAATCTTAGTGGTAAAACCAGCTTTCTCTCGTCTTTCTAGTGACCCTTGTACATGATGTACAAGGGTCTTCGCATTTCTTCCGCAAGTTACGCTTGTTCGCCTCAGTGAAAATAGGTACCGTGATGGTTAACACAGCGAACAAGTTACCGGGGCGTATCTGACGAATTCATCGTTCAGGCTCGGCCCGCGTTGAAGTACGGTTCTCGTCTTGCGCAGGGGAGGATTGTTATGCCGCAAGCAAGTGCCCAGATTATTACCTTTGCCAACATCAAGGGCGGAGTGGGTAAAACCACAGCCGTCACCAACATCGCCTATCTTTTGGGCGTCGAGCTCGGAAAGCGCGTGCTCGTCATCGATGCCGATGATCAGGGTAACTCGACCAAAGCACTGGGCGTCAGGGATCGCTTTGATCGCAAGGAGGAAACGCTTTGGCACGCTTTGCGCGAGCGGGTTTCCTATGAGCAGGTCATGGTCGAGAGTCCTTATAAGAATGTTTGGGTGATTCCTTCGACCAAAGAGCTCAAAGGAGCTCAGACTGAGTTTGGGCGGTCAGCACGCAGTTTCAAGCTGTTTCGTCACCTTTTGAAAGGGGTCGAAAAGAATTTCGATTTCATCCTAATCGATACCAAACCCCAGATCAACGTTCTCCTCCAGGCAGCACTGGCCGCTTCGCACTGGTATCTCATTCCGAGCTTTCCTGAACCAGATAGTTACGACGGTTTCATCGACCTCGTGGCCGAGTGTGAGGAGATTCATGACGAAGAGAACGAAGAGCTCAAGTGTCTCGGCGTCTTACTCAGTTGCGTAAAAAAGATCCCCGCTCATGACTCTTATAT
The DNA here is from genome assembly GCA_947474445.1 of Oligoflexaceae bacterium. Lineage (GTDB taxonomy): Bacteria > Bdellovibrionota_B > Oligoflexia > Oligoflexales > Oligoflexaceae > Oligoflexus. Next base: position 3,993 of record CANJJY010000041.1, on the reverse strand, counting down.
CCGTTTTATCGGCAAGCATCTCAAGCAAGCCAAGGTTCTGCTGCTCAAGCCTGCGATTCGTGTCTCGAACGCTGTGGCGACAGGAAGTCTCCAAAGCTGTCCGGCTGCTTCGCTGCCAAGCGCCCATTCGGTGAAGGAAGACTATCGGAAGCTGACCAAGGCCATCATCAAAGCCGCGACCGGGACCAAAAAAACGCCGCGTCCTGATCTGAAAATGCTCGGTGTCATTCGTGAGAAGCATGAAGAAGCCCAGGGTGAGTGGCAAATCGCAGATGGTATCCAAGAGATCAAGCTTCTGTAGGGGATGGATCCTCTGTCCCGAAGTAAAAAAAGAAAAATTTGTACGAGCAAGGAACGCCAGGCAGCACTCCAGGGAGGAGAAAGGATTCTATGGCATCGATGCGCGAATCAGCGAAGAAGAACCTAGAGAAGATGGTCAAAGGAGCCGCACGCGAGGTCACCTCATCGCGAGAGAATACCGCGCGTCGGGCGCCGGCCGCTGCGGCCGAACCTGAGCCTCAAAACAATAAGACCTTGAACAAAGCGGTCTACGAGCAGCTCCTGTCGCAGATAGAAAAGCACGGTAAGACTCTGCAAAAGGTTCCTCTTGAGAGCATCATGCTCCATGAGAACATACGAGAGACCTATAATCCCGAATCGATCAAAACTCTCGCCACCTCGCTCGAACGCGACGGGTTGATCCAATTTCCTACCCTATGTCTAAAAGACGAAGGTAGCGAACCGGCCTTTGTTTGTAAGAACGGGCATCGCCGTATCTTGGCCGCAAAGTCTCTCGGCTGGAAATCGATCGAGTGCGTGATCCTCCCTTTCGCTTCAGCGCGCGATGAGCTCTATCACACGATAGCTGCCAACCTCCGTGAAGACGTTTTCTATCTGGATCTGGCCGCTGCTTATCAGCAGGCGGCTCGACTCGGCGAAGGTGATCAAGCGATCGCTGATCGAGTCGGCGTCAATGTGCGGACGGTCGGCTGGTATCGACGTTTGACTAAAATGTCGACCGAATGCCAAGGGCTCTGCCGTCAGTATCCAGAGCTCTTTTCGGCGACTTGGGCCATCAAACTCGCACGGCAGGGTGAGCTGCCGCCTTCGGCCTCTCTCTATAAGCAGATGCAGATGATACTCGCGCGGCACCAGGCGCTACAAAAGAGACCCATCGAAGGGGCGACGGCAAGCGATTCGGCACCGGAGATCAACCGAGAGCAAAAGCAACTGGCGCGCGAGCACCTCAAAAGCATCTTCGCCGGTGTGCAGGGAGCAACTCAGGCTCAGTTTGCTTGGCAGTTCGTCGAGCATCTGGCGCACGCGGGATTTGTCTCAGGCAAGCAGCTTGAACGGATGAAAAAGCAGCTCACGCCCAGTGCGAAGCGGACCGCTCGGAGCAGCTTGAGCGCCTCGTAAGCAGAAAATCTTGTTTTTGCCTATTTTCCCTTCTATCCTGCACCTGCTTCGGCGTTCCGCCGGGGCGGCAGGAGAGAGACAATGCCTGAGTTACCCGAAGTCGAATGCCTGACGCGCGCGGTCCAACATGTGCTTGAAGGACGGCGTTTGATTGGTACGACCTTTCATCGGTCCGATCTGCGTTGGCCTATCCCCATCGAAGATTTCAACGAGCGCTTTGTCGGTCAAACCATCCTTAAAGTGTCCCGACGTTCCAAATATCTGCTGCTCACTAGTAAAAAAGGCTACGGCATCTTTCATCTCGGTATGAGTGGCAACATCCTTTTGAGTCAGGACGAGCAGTCATCTTGGAAGCATACACATGCGAGTCTGACGATTGAAGGCGATCATGAGCACGATCGCCGGTACCTGCACTTCGTCGATCCTCGGCGCTTCGGATGCATTCTGAGCTGTTCTACGGAAGCTTTTCCCGAGCATCATCTCTTCAAGAAGCTGGGGCCGGAACCCCTAGAAGCCCTTAACTTGGCTGCACATCTCGCCGCGAGAGCCGAAGATAAAACGGTCGCGGTGAAGAACTTTCTCATGGACGCGCACAACGTCGTAGGAGTCGGCAACATCTATGCGAACGAGGCTTTGTTCCGAGCCGGCGTTCGTCCTTCCCGAAAGGCCTGCCGCGTAAAGGAACATGAATGGGAACAGCTCGCACGGGCGATTCAAGAGGTCTTGAAGGCTGCGATTCAAGCGGGTGGCACCAGCTTTCGCGATTATCGTCATGTGGATGGAGAACCCGGATATTTTGAAGTCGCATTGGCTGTTTATGGACGCAAGGATCAGGCTTGTCAGCGCTGTGGTGGCGGCATTCGTCTCAGCAAGATTGGCGGTCGAGCGACCTATTTCTGTCCTTCTTGCCAGCGCTGAGAGCCCGTTCTGGGTCAAGTAGCCTCCCCCACAGCGCCTAGACCTTTCTGCAGCTTATCCATCTATCTCTATAATTTCATATATTTACAGATAAATCGTCAGGCTGCCTAAAAAAAATTGCGAGAAACCCAAAAAACCTGAGCAAAAAAAGTTGACATTGTCTGACAAACTGCTAATTTGTCGCAGCTAAGGCATTTAGGAACGTCAAGGCTTCACTGAAAAACTGAGTGAGCCAATCATGTTGGTACTTGTAAAAGCTTTCTAGACGTGGCAAATCAGAGCTGAAGCGCCACTGATGCAGAGTACCAAACAGAACAGGTATAGAGATTCTTATCATTCTGTGCGAACAATGTTGACACCAGGGCTCTCACAGGACTTAAGGAACGGGATAATAGCCAATCGGAGGAAATCAGCTATGATGACGCCTGATAACACGAACGAACCAGCGTTAAATTTCGACACTTCGTCTGTCACATTTCCCCCAGGGACCAAGCTGCGCGAGATTGAGCGCATTGTTATCCTGGAAACTTTGCGGCAGAAGAACTTCAACCGTACTCACACGGCTCGCGCCTTGGGAATCGGTATCCGCACACTCCAACGCAAACTGAAGCGTTACGGCGCCTCTGATTGGGGTCTTAAGTCCAAGATCGGTGGAGACGAGCTCGGTGGTGACACTGGCGTTGAGACTCCAGCTTTCAATCACTAAGATTTAAAAGCATTCAAGAGAGCGTAGCTGTTCTAGCTACGCTTTTTTTGTGTCAGTTCTTCAAGGCCAAAACCTGAAAGAAGTTGACAGTGAAATAGAGAGTTCTTATAAAAGGTCTTCCGATGGGGATGTAGCTCAGTTGGTTAGAGCACACGCCTGATAAGCGTGAGGTCGGATGTTCGAGTCATCTCATCCCCACCATACGAAAAGCCTGGCACTCAATGATTTGATGCTGGGCTTTTTCGCGTCTGGGGTACGGGTGTAGATGGGATGTGTCCGGAAAGTGTCCCAGGTGTTCAGCGGTGCGACCGGCAAGGGCTGGTTCGGTTCATTAACTATAAGAGAGAGGCGGAGCTGTGAAGGTAGTTTTCGTGGCTGGTAGCCGTATCGAGGCTGACATCGTCTGCGGGAAATTAGAGGTCTACGGAATTTCTGCCCGGACGCGGCAGGATGATGAAGGCGGATTGAACCCAGCGCTCGCTTTGTCCTTAGGCGTGAGTGTGGTCGTCGATGATGAGGACTTCGATCAAGCGGTGAGACTTCTCAAATAGCGGGAGCCGCGCTTACGGTGTCATAAATGTTTTTCTGTCTGCTTTTCAAATGACCAGGAGCGGGGCAAAGCCGACTGTCCCCTACCTGTCCCACCAAGCTCAGATACGCACATAGGCAGCTGCGAGGAGTTAAAATTCAGATAAATATCTAATTTTATTTATTTAACCGTCAGAAATTATCACTCGTTAAAGAAAACCTTGGGCATTGCCCGAGTCTAAGCTGCGGAATAATCAATGTTGATAAGCGTCAGGCGACCGATGGTTTTGCGTCACGCGCTCAATCGCCTCTAAGAGCTCCCCCTGATTGAGCGGCTTGGTCAAGTGTCCTTGGCATCCAGCTTCGCTCGAACGCATCCGCTCTTCCGCCATGGCATGCGCCGTCAGAGCAATGATGGGTTT